>NZ_DATMLH010000101.1:0-22692 GCF_035570115.1 Mycobacterium sp. | reverse complement strand
CCGGCACCTCAATCAAACAAGGCGAACTGGTGGTGGTGTACGTCGCCGCGGCCAACCGGGACCCGGCCGTGTTCGCCGACCCGAACTGTTTCCACATCGAACGCGACAATGCCGGTAAACATCTGGCGTTCTCCGGTGGTCGGCATTTCTGCCTGGGAGCGGCCCTGGCCCGCGCCGAAGGCGAAGTGGGACTGCGAGCATTTTTCGACCGCTTCCCCGACGTGCGGTCTGCCGGCGCGGGCAGCCGCCGTGACACCCGAGTTCTGCATGGTTGGTCGACGCTGCCGGTAGCGCTGGGTCCGGCGCGGTCGATGGCCACCCGCTAGGCCAGGTGGTGACCGAACCAATCCAGCACCCGGCCCCAGGCATCGGCTGCGGCGGCAGCGTTGTACCGCGGTCCGGTGTCGTTGAAAAATGCATGGTCGGCATTGGGTTCAACGACGATGTCGTTGATCAAGTCGGCGCGGTCGAGGGCGGCTTTGGCCGCCGCCTTGGAGCTTGTGACACGGGTGTCGAGGGCCCCGTAGAGCGCCAGCACGGCGGCCCTGGAAGCGGCGAAATCGGGGTTGTCCGGCAGCGGTCCGTAGAAGGGCACCGCGGCCGACAGGTCCGGCACGCCGGAAGCCAGCAATCGCCATACCAGTCCGCCGCCGAAGCAAAAACCGACGACGGCGATTTTCCGGCCCGGAACGCGCATCTGCAGTTCGGTGACACCGGAATTCAGGTCCGCGATAAAGCGATCCGGCTGAACGGCGCTCAATGCCGCTGTGGCCTGGGCAGGGTCCGCGAAGTGCCCGGTGCCGCCCTCCTCGGACAGCAGGTCGATGGCCAACGCGGAATAGCCGGCACCGGCAAAACGTGCGGCCACCGACCGCACCCAATCGTTCAGACCCTTGTTCTCGTGGATGACCAACACCCCGCGACGCGCGTTGTGGGATTGCGCCCAAGCGCCCAGAAGCTGTCCGTGTGGCCCGGCCCAGGAGATCGGTTCGGTCGGTAGCGCCCGGTCCATCCCCGGTGCCGGCGTCCCCGTCGCGCCCGATGACCCGGCAGGACGCGGTGGTTGCCGGTCGCCGCAGGCGGCGATTAATGCGGCCGCGGCCCCGCTACCCAGACCGAGCAGCGCCAGCCGGCGCAAGGCTTCGCGTCGCGTCAGCAGGCCGTCGACGTGGTCGGTGGCAATCTCTTCGGCGATGTATTGGCGTAGCGAGGGCACCTTGGGGAGTATGCGCCGGAAACCGCCGTGCCGCGCGGCGGTCGCTGCGACCGAGTTCAGCTGAAGCTGTTCGGGTCAGCCACCGGGATGAGCAGATGCGACGGGGTCGGTCCGCCCTGATGGAGCTGGTAGCTGCCGCCGGTTAAGGCGCGGCGCGCAGGCTTGGTCGGGACCAGGTGTGGGAAGTCGTAGGTGGTCACCGTGAGACACAGCCGGTGGCCCGGCTCGAGAAATGCAGCGGTCGGGAAGATCTCGACGTCGTAGCGGGTCAGTTCGCCGGGAACCACCGGCTTTACCGCCGATCGGGTGCTGAAATGATGCGGCCGCAGGACGGTGCCGTCGGACAGGTACCAGGTCCGATCCGGATCCAGCGTGCGGTGCGAACCGAGCAGAGCGCCCTCCGTCAACCCCCACCTCCTGCGTGCTTTGTTGACAACGTGTTCGGCAGCCCGGTTCTATGACATCCCATGCCGGTTGACGACGCGGTACCCGGGCTGTGGCGCGCCCTATCGCGACGGGACTGGGACGCAGTCAAGACGTTCCTGTCGGCGGACTGCATCTATGTGGACATGCCGGTCGGACCGACCCTGGCGGCGCGTGGTCCCGACGACATCGTCAAGCGACTCAAGGTCGGACTCGAACCGCTGGCGGGCTATGAGAACCACGACGGAGTGCTGGTGTCTACCGGTGCCGACGTCATGTACGAGCATTCCGAGACCTGGCGGTGGTCGACCGGTGAGACCGCTCTGCTGCGATTCGTGTCGGTGCACCGCGTCGAAGACGGCAAAGTGACGCTGTGGAAAGACTATTGGGACATGGGCAGCATGACCGCTCAGGCCCCGCCGACCTGGTTAGAGGACCTGGCGACGGCGGATACGTCGTGGATTTTCGACGCGACGGGACTCATCTGACTGCGTCCCACTTCAGCTAGGCGAGCTCCCCGCTGACTTCAGTTCGACCAGGGGTACACCCACAATGGGGTAAGTCCAAATGTGAGTAGCCACAACAGTGCGCACAAGATCAGGAGCCAGATCGCCTGGGCGAAGAACCGCCTAAACTCGGCCATTAGATCATCATTCCCGTCACCTACTTCGTACCGGATGACGGTGCTCAGCCGATCCAGATCGCCGGCGGTCAGGAACACCCTCTCCCGACCGATCGCCATTAGATACGCGTGGGAGCCATTGGCCCGATCTAGGCGAACGAGGTGCAGCTGATCCCCGTCACTGTCGCGCAGGCCGATGAGACTTGTTAGCTCAGGTTGTCGCACGGTGTTCCCCTTTAGGTTGGGTTGGGACTTCCTGTGGTTGGAACTCTATCTCCCCCGCCGATTGCGCACCATCCTCTGGGCGCCAAAGGTTTTGCGTATCGCAGCGACTCACTGCCGTCAATACGCCGATTGAGAACATGCTGCGCCGCTCTCGCGTTGGACACGCGACTCGCGCAACTCAACCAGAGTGTTCGAGTTCTGTTCGGGCCTGGTCGATTTGGTCGTATGCGTAGGTCGCCATGGCGGCGGTCGTCATCGTTTCACCCTTGCGGGCGAGCGATTCGTAGGTCACCTCGCCGAGGACCTCGCGCAGGTGGGCGATCACGGTGGTGATTTCTGGGACCCCCATTGCGGCGATGGGACTGAGGGCAAAGCCAGCGATGGTGGCCGCGGGTTCGTAGCGTCCGAGCCGGTCGAAAAGAACGGCGAGGAGGGCCAGCGGGCCGCGGATCACGGTGGTGTTGCCCGCATTGTGGAAGATGCGGATCGTCAGAGTGAGGTGATCGAACGCGGCCACGGTGTCGCCGTGTTCGGCTTCGAGTAGGGCCAGAACGTTCGCCAGGACTGACGCGGCGGAGCGGTTGCCGCTGTTTTGAGCGATCACCAGACCCCGACCGACGGCGTTAAGCGCCCCGACGGGATCCACGTCACGGAAAGCGCCACCGTAGGCCCACAGCGCCCACGCGAGCACGGACGGGTTGCCTGTTGCCTCCGCAGCCTCGATGAGACCATCCGCGGAATCCATCGCTTCCCCACCCGAACCGGCCACTGCAAGGGCGGCAACCAGATATGCGCGGATGTAGACGTGGGTGTCGCGGCGGCGTGCGAGCTGGGCGCGGCACCACTCGGCCAAGCGCTCGGGCTGCCCGATGGCTAGGTATACAAGTCCAAGCACGGCTTCGGAGCCGTACGGCAGCGCGTCGCGGCTCCTTTCGAGAACGATCTGCCCGGCGTCGCTGTAGCCGACGGCCGCCTCGATCCGTCCGGTCGTGTAGCACTGTGACGCAATCACGTAGAGGTACGCCAGCCGGGGGTGGTCGACCGCGCGGGCGGGTTCGATCAGCTCTTCGGCCCAGGCGATCGGCTCAAGGGTTTGGACCAAAGCGCCGAACAACCCCGCATAGGTGGCGATCATGGCGGCCGCGTCCAGATCGCCCTGGTCGGCGGCCCACCGAAACGCGGTGCGCAGATTGGCCAGCTCGATAGCGAACCAGTCGTAGGCATCCCGCTGGCGGGGGCTGTCCCACAGGGCCAGGATGTCGGCTTCGCGTCCGGCGAAGTAGCGGGCATGCACTGTGCGGGCTTCGGTCGCGGTCCCGCTGGCGGCGAGTTGTTCCTCGGCGAACTGCCGGATCGTCTCCAGCATCGAAAACCGGGTCCGCCCCGAAGACCGGTCGGCGACCAACAGCGACTTGCGCACCAGGGCATCGAGCAGATCCAGGATGGCGAAGTCATCATCGGAACCCATGACCGCGCAGGCACCTTCGAGGTCAAACCCCCCAGCGAACACCGAACACCGCTCCAGCAGCACCTTCTCTCCGTCATCGAGGTGGTCATAGGACCACGCCACCGCGTGGCGCAGCGTTTGGTGTCGTGCCAGGCCGCGCCGCGATCCGACCAGCAGCCGGAACCGCTGATCGAGACGATCACGCACCTCGCTGGCGGTCATCGACGCCATCCGCGAGGCCGCCAACTCGATGGCTAACGGGATGCCGTCGAGTCTGCGGCAGATTTCCACGACAGCGTCCGCCTCGCCGGGCTGGGCCAGCGCGAAGTCCGACATGACACTGTGGGCACGGTCGACGAAAAGGTTCACGGCGGCGGATTCGGTTCCGGCGTTGATGTCGAGCGACGGGACACGCCATAACTGTTCGTCGCTGACCCCCAATCCTTCGCGGCTGGTCGCGAGAATCGTTACGGTCGCCGAGGCGGCGAGGATTGCCTCGACCAGATCGGCGACACTGTCGACCACGTGCTCGCAGTTGTCGAACACCAGCAACCGCACCCTGCCCTCCAGCGCGGCGGCGACACTCTCGGCCACACTCTTGCCCGGTTGTTGGGTGATGCCCAACACCGCCGCAACGGCGTCGGGTACCGCCGCGGGGTCGGTGACTGCGGCCAGCTCGAAAAACCAGACCCCATCGGGAAACTCATCAGCCAGCCGCGCCGCGACTTCCAGCGCCAGCCGGGTCTTGCCGACCCCACCTACCCCGGTCAGCGTGACCAACCGATGAGCCTTCACCGCGGCGCGCAGCTCGGCGACCTCGGACTCGCGCCCGATGAAGCTCGTCGACGCGGCCCGCAGGTTCCCCGGACTCGCGTCCAGCGCTCGCAACGCAGGAAAGTCCGCCCGCAGGCCCGCCGCTCGGACCTGGAACAGCCCGACCGCGGTGGGCAGATCCCGCAACCGCCGCGGCCCCAAATCCACCAGATCAACCCCACTGAGTAGACCCGCCGTCGACTCGGCCAACAGGATCTGACCACCATGCCCGGCGGCCATCACCCGCGCCGCACGATTCAGCGCCGCACCGAAGTAATCCCCATCGCGCAGCTCCGCTTCGCCGGTCGCCAGTCCCATTCGCACCGGCAACTCCAGTGCCCGCTGCGCAGTCACCGCCGCATCCACCGCCGACTTGGGCGAGGCGAACGCGGCACACACCCCGTCACCGGTGTGCTTGAACAACCAGCCCCCGTGCGCCTGAATCGCTTCGCGCAGCATCTGGTCGTGGGCGGCCAGCGCTACCCGCATCTGCTCCGCGTCGGCTTCCCACCGACGGGTCGAACCCTCAACGTCGGTGAACAGGAACGTCACGACACCCGAAGGAGCGGACACCTCTGCAGAATGTCACAACCAACCCTGTTCCACCTTGAACATCACCGGACGACCCCGACAACAGATCATGAGGCTGCACCGGGACGACCCCCCAGCCCACTCGCCGCGTCCGAGGATCGCGGCTAGGACACGGCGTGGCTCGACCGCCGGTTCCTCCGGGAGTTGTTCGGTCCGCCATCCCACGAAGTTGTCCGGGCGGACTACGAGTGCCCCGTCCGACAGGAGGCCGGTCACCTGCGCCCATTGGACTTGTTCATTGCCGCACTTCTTTTTCCCTAAGTACCGTCTACATCTTCTGAAACGGGTGATCCAGATGGTGATGATGTCATCCGTTTCTCGACTTTGAACGCTCGGGCGAAGCGAATCTCCAAAAGCTCGGTGAGGTCGCCCGCGGCGTGGCGGTCTTCGATAACCGCCCGAAATCGGGTCGCCGTATCTGCGACGTCACCGGCCAGCGAGTAGATAGCCAGAAATCCCGGCTCGCCAGGTTCTGTACTTCGATAGAGCGTCGCCGCGTCGACGCCGTCTACGGCGAGAGCATTACGAAACTGGACCTCCGCGTACCAGGTCATGAACTCCTCAACGCGCTCCTCGTCACGACAACTTGTGAGGGCAACGAAGATGCCGCCGTCATCGGTCATTCGTTCTGCTCCCGTCGCTTCCAACAAATCTCGATGGGCGATCGAGACTCGACCGCGCGGGGGATTACCGCGTCACCCAGCCGTCCGGCAACGATAACCGGCGTGGCGGCGTGGGCAGAAATGGTTCGACATGTCAAGCACCTATCACGCGACGTTTTGTTCGTCGTCAAGTTAACCCGTCAGCGGGTAGTGGGTCAGTTTGACAGCTAGCCGGGTTCAGGTCGTCGGTGGGCGTCGCCGAGTTACGTCCGGTGGGCGTGTCGTAGCGGGGAATCGGCGGTACCTCATTACGCTTATCCGTTGCCCCATGATGAATTTCCCTGACATACGAGCTGCGTTGAAGGGGTGGGACACTGCGCCTACCGCTACTAGTGGTGTGTACGTGCACGGGGTATCGCTCAATGAACGGCGTTGGCACCGGGCAACATTACGCCGACTGAGGTTACGGCGGCGCGATCCCATCCGCCTGGGCTCCTGGCCGGTTGTCGAGGCGATATGTGGGCGACGCGTGCAGCTGGTGTACGCGATGCCGTTCCAGCCCAAAAAAGAAGACAACCCCTGCCCGGAGTGCGCGGAGTTGATGCACTTCTTGCCGTGGGATCCCGAACAACTTCCGGAGCAGGCTCAACGGATCAGACAACGCGTACAGCAGCAGGAGCGCCACACACAAGAGCAGTGGCGGCTTGAGCAAGAGCAGCGAGACGCTTACCGGAAAGCGGAGCGCATTTTGGAAGGTGCTGACGAGTTCTATCAGGAGGACCCGTCGGCCGACCTGATGGAGCTGGTGGAGCGTGCGGATCGGGATGACCCGGATGCCTCCCGTACCGGCTGATGGTTGCTGAAGTCCGGCTAACTCTCGTTGGTCATGGCGGGCAGGCGTTCCCAGTTCCCGATCGTGGGGACGTCGTCGCCTTGCACGTCTATATAGGAAGCCTCCGTCAGAACCGGCGCCGAGAAACTCCGGCCGCCGGCTCGATTTTCAGTGACGCTGACGCCGTAGGCCGCACGGTCGACCTTGACGCTGGGGTCGTCAAGCTTTAGGCGCCACCGCGGTTGGTTCTTGATCGGCGTCAAGAACTCGAGTGCCTCTTCCGCCGTTGGGAATGACTGGCAAAAAAGGGGAAGCGGCTCGTCCCAGCGATAGATCAGGTAGCTGACCGTCCCATACCAGTTTCGATACACCACCCAGTAGCCAAGGTGCGAGGCTAGCTCGCCTAGCTCGGTCACGCCCTGCCTCCTTCCGCCTCGAGAATCGCCGCAAGCCCCGACAATGTTTCCGCCTCCTCGATTGACGCGAGTAGGTCGACGGCAATGTCAGACCCGAGGAGGATGTCGCGTTAGGAGCCCGTGAAGGAGCGGCATGTGCCGCCAAACGCTACAGGACTAGCCTGGTCGACGGGCAATTCATCCCGCTTCCCTGGCTGGCCCGAGGAATTTCAGTGTGTAGGTGTCCTCGCGCCTATCCGGGTCCGCCGCCAGCTCCGCCAATTTCGTCTGTAGCTTGTCCAGCGTCTCCGCGACTTCAAAACTGCAGCCACCGGGACACGCCGGCAGGCTGAAGAAGCCACAGTGAAAGTGGTCTGTCCAGGGACGCCGCACCCCGCCGGGGTCGACGTAGCGGATGGTCGCGTGGGGTAGGTGGGTGATCAGTTCTCCGAGGAAATGATTGTTCTTGCACTGAAGCGTCAGCAGGGCGGAGTTGTGTGGCCCAGAGTCGGTGCTCATGCCCCGACTATCGGCGCAGGGTCCGAAAGCGTTTCGGGAAAACATGGCTTACGTCGAGGCGGGCTGCCCTGGAGTCAGTCGATAGATACGGGCCGAGTTGTCACGAGCAATGAGGTCGACCACGCGGATGGCATCAGCCGCGGTCCAGTCGCCGTCGTTGACGAATCCGCTCAGCACGCGATGAATGCCGTTGCGCCACAACCTTGCACCCAGGTAATGCAGCTCAACCGGGCCGAATCCGTCCGACGAGTAAACGATTTTGCGAAACGGCGCCAGCTCCAATAACCGGGCGATGAATGCCGGTGCGCGGGCGCCCAGGTGGTTGATGCTGAGCCCGCCGTCCAGATAGACGTTGTTGAACGCCTGGGCCAGATAGCCTGCCTCGCGCTCGTACGGGTAGCAGTGCAGCAGCACGATCGGCGTCTCACCGGACTGGCGCAAAAAGTCCAGCAGATACAGCGGATTGGCTTTGTGCAGAGCGCAGTCCCGATCGCCGAAACCAACGTGAAATTGTAACGGCTTACCCACCCGCAGTGCCTGATACAGCCCGAAGCGCAGCAGAACCCGATCCTCTAGCCGCGCGCCGCCGGTGTCGCGCCAACGAGCGGCAGCCCCGGCGACCTCGGCCGCGGATGGCTCGCTGAGATCGCCGTCGAACCCGCCGCGGTAGGCCAGGATGGATTTGATACCCACCGCCGTCGCCGCGCGCCGGCGCAGGATGTCCAAGAACGCCGACGCGTAGTCTCCGGGGGCGTGCACGGCCTGTTCGGCCACCTGCTCGAGGCGCACCACTTCGTGGGCATGGCCACCAGACCACTCGGCGAGTTGTGCGACGTCGGCCACGCCCTTGGCGTACCCGGTGTCCACCAGCCAGTCGCTGACGCCGGCAGCCCGTAGAAAGTTTCGGGCCAGCTCGCCTTCGGTGAACTGGCTGCGACGTTGCCAATATTCGTGTGGGTCAGCGTGTTCGGACAGCCCGAGGAGCGGTGCACAGTGCGCGCGTACCGCGAAGCCGAGTTGTGAGTCGAATCCTGAATCGAAGTCGGCGAGCGGTTGGGTGTTGGCCTCGTTGAGGCCGTTCTCGAACCGCTGCCGGTCCCCCGCGGTCAGCCAGCAACCGTGCATGTGCTGATCGATCAGTGGCACCGCCGCGACGTGGTCTGCCAGAGCCGAGTCGGCGCCGTTGCAGACCGACTCCGCCACCGTCACACGCTCCAGGCCATACGGAATTTGTCCGCCAGTTGCTCACGGTTGAGATGGGCGTACTGTTCGTGCTCGAAGCGGCGGACCGCGGCCACGACATCGACGGCAGGATCACCGAGAATAGCGCGCAACCGCGTCGAATTATCCAGTGTGGCAATCGTTTGAGCCTGCGAGCCGGACAGTCGCAAGATGCCGGCGCGACTACGATCCGAGTCCGACAGCGCTGCCGGGTCCACCTTGGTCTCCGGTGGCAGCACAGCTTTCTCCTTGATTCCGTCCAGTGCCAATCCGAGGATGGCCGCCGTGGCGAGATAAGGGTTGGCCGACGGATCGACGACTTTGACTTCGACGTTGCCTCCGTGCGGGTTACCTGGGCCACCAACGACGAACCGCAACGCGGCTTCTCGATTCTCGGTTCCCCAGCAGGCATACGCGCCGGCCCAGTTGCCGGGACGCAGCCGCAGCCCGGACACGATCGAACCGCACAAAATGCCCTGAGCCTCCGGGAGTGCGCGCAGCACCCCCGCCACCGCGTTCTCGCCCTTGCTCGTCATCCCGCGGACGCCTGTGCCATCTGAAAACAGCGGTCCGGCCGAGTTGGTCAACGAGAAATGCTGGTGCGCACCGCATCCGACATCGCCGACGAATGGCGCCGGTGACAGGCTAACCCGCAACCCGTAGCGGCGGGCAACGCGCCCGATGATGAGCCGGGTCAGCACCAATTGGTCGGCCGCGGCGACCGGCGATTGCGGCGTCAGTGAAATCTCGAATTGGTTGGCCCCATACTCCGGGTGGAATTGCTCGATGACGAGACCAGACACGGACGCTGCCGCGGTGACATCGCGAACGAAAGCCTCGTGTTCGAGTACACCGGCCAGACCGTACTGCGCCCACAGCGTCGAGGGCAGCCGATGGCCGTCGGGATTGACCAGCAGGAATTCGATCTCGTGGCCGACCATCGCCTCGATGCCGGCTCCGGCGAGAGCCGCCTCGATCCGGCCCAGGGTCCCGCGACTGCAGGCGAGCACGGGTGTGCCGTCCTGCTCGAAGAATGAGCAAGGCGCCCAGGCCAGTCCGTCGCCGACGATGCGCAACGCGGCCAGGTCAATCCGGATGCGCTGATCACCGACGACGCCGATGTGTTCGGTGAACGCGACGCCGGTCTGGTCGATGGCAAAGCCATGCCAGACCCGGCTGGCGCCCAGGCCGGGATCAGCGAATGCGTTGGTCCGGCGTATCGGTACGGTTTTGGCTTGGGTGAGCCCCGCCGGATTCACCGTCGTGCCGATGATCGCGCCTACCCCCTCGGCCTCGAGTTGGGCGATCGCGGCGGCGGCGAGTGGTGTAGTCGTCATCTGCCGGGCGGGCCCGGTGGATCAGACCCGACTCGGCAGCGTCAGCTGGCAGGTCTGGCCGATGTCCAGCGTCCGCAGCACCCGCCCCATTCCGATCCACAGCGCGCACGACAACGCCAGGTCGGCGAGTAACTCTTCGGAAAAGTACTCGCGGCAGCGATTCCAGAAATCTTCGTCGTCGCGCAGCACCGTGTGCTCGGTGGCGAATCGGTCGGCGAACTCGGCGGCCAATCGCTCCTGATCGCTGTATCCCGGCCAGGTGCGCCACTCGCGCGCGTGCTCGTACAACTCTTCATCGACACCGGCGGCGGGTCCGTCGCCGTCGCGGGTGTTGACGCACACTTCGCATTCGTTGTCGTGGGCGATGACCATCCGCGCGAGTTCGCGAGTACGCATCGGCAACCGGTTGCGGTTATAGACCGCGTTGGCGAACGCGCCGATCGCGCCGCCCAGATCGGGAGACTTCAGGATCCAGCCGGCGAGGTCGTCGTCAGGGAATGTTCCGATTCGGCTCATGGCGAGATGGTACGCCCGAAGCCGCGACGGGAAGCCGTTCCGTGGCTTCCCTATCAGCGGCGGACAACCGCAATCGATCGTCATCCCAGTCGGGTTGACCGACGATCCGGTAGGCGATCCGATCGAGCGCGGTTTGCACCTGCGCGCGGTCGGGTCGGCCCTGGAAGCTGGGCGACCGGGTGAGCTTGTCGACGATCCATTCCCGGATCAGCGTGGTGATGAAGTCGACCTGCCGTGCTCCGGACGGGGTGAGCGACAGTCGATCCACGTCACGTTGCGCGTAACCGCCGCGGACCAGGCGATCGAAGGTGGGTTCGAGGACTTCGTACGGTATGCCCAACTGATCACCGATATCCGTGATCCGGGCTCGTCCGAACGCCCGTTGATAGCGGTTGATTCGCAGCAGCGCCCACAATTCCGCGACGTCGAGGGGGCAATCGGGCCGCATGGCGATGCTACGCAGCCGCATCCCCGGTTCACCCCGCAACAGGCGCCCGATCGCCGTCTCCAACATCTCATCCGGCGACTGGGCGGTCGGCATCGCGAACCCGTCGCCCAAGTCGGCGGCGGCGTTGCCGATTTCCCGCAACGGCACCTCGGGAAGAAACAGCGCCACGACGAGCCCGACCAGCGCGACCGGGACCGCCCACAAGAACACTCCGGTGAGCGACGTGGCATACGCGTCGACGATCGGCGCGGCCATGGCATGAGGTAATCGGTGCAGGGCCTCCGGCGAATTCGTAGCTGCCGGCGGTGCGCCGCTGGCCGCGATCGCCGGACCGATGCGCCCGCGCAGGAAGTTGGTGAACAGCGATCCGAATATCGCGGCGCCGAACGAACTGCCGATGGTGCGGAAAAACGTCACGCCCGAGGTGGCAACACCGAGGTCTTCGAAGCTCGAGGTGCTCTGCACGATGAGGACCAGCACCTGCATGCATAGCCCGATACCCGCACCCAGGAGGAACAGGTAAAGCGACTGCAGCAGCGGCGATGTGGACGGGTTCATCCGCGACATCAGCAGAAAAGCGACCGCCATCACCGCCGTCCCGGCGACCGGGAAGACCTTGTATCGGCCCGTCCGACCGACGAGGACACCACTGCCCATCGACGTCGAGAGCATCCCCACCACCATCGGCAGTGTGCGCAGTCCCGAAGTTGTCGCCGAGACACCGTCGACGAACTGCATATAGGTCGGCAGAAAGGTCAGCGCCCCCAACATGGCGAACCCGACCACGAACGAGAGCACGCAGCACACGGTGAACACCGGACTACCGAAGAGCCGGGTCGGCAGGATCGGCGCCGCGACACGGCTCTCGACCCAGACGAAAATGCCCAGCGCCAACGTGGAGCCGGCGAACAGCCCAATGATCGTTGCCGATTTCCACGGGTAGGTCGTGCCGCCCCAGCTGGTCGCCAGGGTCAATCCGGTTGCGCCCAGGCCGACGAGCAGGATCCCGGTGTAGTCGATGACCGGTTTGGCGCGCCCGGCCAGCGACGGGATCGCAGCAGCCGCAACGAAGAACACCACGATCGACACCGGCACGTTGATGTAGAACGCCCACCGCCAACTGAGATGGTCGGTGAAATAGCCGCCCAGCAGTGGGCCGATCACGGTAGTCACGCCGAACACCGCGCCCAGGGCGCCCTGGTAGCGGCCGCGGTCCCGCAGCGGGATGATTTCGCCGATCAGCGCGGTGGCCGTGACGGTGATGGCGCCGCCACCGAGCCCCTGCAATGCCCGGGCGCCCACCAGCATCGCCATTGACTGCGAAATCCCGCACAGCGCCGATCCGACGACAAAGAACGCCACGGCGGCCTGGAACACCCGCTTGCGGCCGAACAGGTCGCCGAGTCTGCCGGCCAGCGCGGTGATGATCGTCGAGGCCAGCAGGTAGCTGGTGACCACCCAGGACTGATGGCCGGCGTCGCCCAGGTCGGCGACGATCGTCGGCAGTGCTGTGGCGACGATGGTTTGGTCGAGCGCCGCCATCAGCATTCCCAGCATGATCGCCAGGAATACGAAATTGCGTCGTTGCGGACTGATCAGGGTGCTGCCGGATTCGGCGTCCGGCGTGGCAGCGGTGTGCGCCGTCATGCCTGCCTTCCCCCGTCAGCGTGAGTGGGCCCTAGTGCCCGGCTTGTCCTGTGGTCGGCGGTCGCGAGACGCACTGAGCCGAGTAGAGCTCCTCGCCGAGCTTGTCCATCAACTGGAGCTGCGTTTCCAGGTAGTCGATGTGATTTTCCTCGTCGGCCACAATCCCCTCGAGCAGGTTGGCACTGGTGGTGTCCTGCTTCTCACGGCACATGATGATGCCCGGTTTGAGCCGGTTCAGCACGTCGTATTCGATCGCCAGGTCGGCCTCGAACTGCTCGCGCAACGTCTGCCCGATGCGTAGCGAAAACAGGCGTTGATAGTTCGGCAGGCCCTCCAGCAACAAGATGCGATCGGTGATCGCCTCAGCGTGCCGCATCTCGTCGAACGACTCGGCGCGGGTGTGGCCCGCCACCTCGGTGAATCCCCAGTTCTCCTGCATCTTCGAGTGCAGGAAGTACTGATTGATCGCGGTGAGTTCGCTGGTCAACTGTTCGTTGAGAAGGCGCAAAACATCAGGATCGCCTTGCATGATCGCTCCTCGTTTCTTCGCTGGCTGGTCTTGGACTCGAGGCGACTAACGGTGGGTTGGGCTGGAACGCCACCGCTTGCCCAGGTCAAATCTAGTCCAGCGCAGGACCGACGGCGTACTGATTCGCGTGGCGTCGGCGCGTCGCCGTCCCACGGGGCCGTCAGCCGGGTGCGGCCAGGTATCGAGGCCGAATGGCCTGGTCACAACGGCCAGTAAGTTAGGTTAGCCTTTGCGAACCAAGTTAGGTTAGACTCCACTAACATGCGGCCTGGTTGGTGCGGTGAGCCTACGACGCTCCGCCGGTTTGGTAGCCACGAACAAGGACGCCGATCGGGTGTGGACTCCTCGGCTAGGGCTTGCTGATGTACGTATGCCTGTGTGTTGGCGCGACAAGTCAGACCGTGTCTGATGCCGTCGCCGGCGGGGCGTCGACTTCCAAAGAGGTTGCGGCGGCGTGCGGGGCCGGCACCGACTGTGGCCGTTGCCGGCGCACGCTACGGTCAATCATCGCGGCGGCCGCGCGGTTGGAAACCAGCGGGTCGCGGTAGCCGCCGTCTTCGAAAGTCAAAGCGATCAGTTGCCCCGCCGGCCGGTGAAATCGGCAAGGGCCTGCGCGTTTGCCTGACCGCCCATCAGCTCGGCGAAATGGGCATTCTCCCGAGCGGTCGCCGCCGCGATTTCGGGACGAGTCGGTTCGACGATGGTCTGCTTGACGGCTATCAAGCTCGAAATCGGCCGACAGGCAAGGATTTCGGCATGTCGGCGGGCGTCCGCCATCAGCTCGGAAGGCTCACACACCTTCCAGACCAGACCCATCCGCAGCGCCTCTTCGGCGGTCACCCACTCCGAGGACATCAACAGCCAGGCGGCGTTTTGCCGGCCCATCAACTGCGGCAACAGATATGACGACGCCGCTTCCGGCGCGACGCCCAAGCTGGTGAACGGGCATTTCAGCCGAGCCGTCGACGACATGAACGCCAGATCCGCATAGCCGAGGATGGTGGTGCCAATCCCGACGCCGACGCCGTTCACCGCGCAGATCAGCGGCTTGGGAAACCGGCTCAGCGCGTCGATCATCGTAATGAAGTGCGATGCCTGGCCGGCCAATTGCGGGTCGGTGATACGCGCTTGCATCTCTTTGAGGTCGTTGCCCGCGCTGAAGGCTCGTCCTGCGCCGGTCAACAGCACCACGGCGACCTCGGGGTCGTCGGCGGCGGCCGTCAGCGCCTCGGCGGTCACTTCGTAGAGCGCCTCGTTGAATGCGTTGAGCGCCTCGGGCCTGTTCAGGGTGAGCGTGCGTACCCGGTTGGCGTCTTCGCTCTGCAGTATCACGTGTCTCCTCACGTCTGGAACGGTGTTTTCAGCACGTAACGGCTAGTCGGCACGGTGTCGATGTTCTCGTTGGCGCCGAAAGCGGATGTGCTGGCCACCATCCGGCTCAGTCGCTGCTGCAGGTCGCGATCATCTGCGGCGCCGAAAAAGGCCTTCAGGTCGGTGATCGCCTCGGCCGGGAACAGTTCCTCGACGATGCCTGCCAGTTCCGGCGCGTCCGGTGTGAGCGAGCGCACCACGGCGTTCTGGGTGTAGCCGAAGGTGGACTGCGTCTCGATCGCCACCGTCGTGTGCTCGAGTTGCCAGCGGCGCAACCAGCTCGCCTGGTCCAGCTCAGCAGGCCGGCGCAACAATGCGATGTTAGCCAAACCCGTTGTGCGGCTGCCTAGTTCAATCGGAGCCTGCAACGGAACCGATTCGGTGACCAGATAAGCCGCAACCGAACCGCACTCCATCTCGAGCAGGCGCAGAGCCGCCGCGATCTGATCGCCGTAACACTGCTGGGTCCACATGCTCACTACCGCAGCGACCGGGGGGTCGAGCGTCGTCAGCGTCATCAGCGAATGACGCACCGCCGCGTCACGGACATTGACGGCCAAACCGGAGACGCCCAGCCGAAGAATGGCATCGGCGACCGGTCCGCGTTGCCGTTGGCACCAGTCCTCGTCGCGGTCGGCCGCCATCAGCACCGCAACTACCTTTTCCATGAGCAGAAACTAGAACACGTTCATGTTGCCGCAACTACCGGGCCGGGCGGACCTGCTGATCTCTGCCGACCAGCTCGCCGATCAACTGTGCAAGCTGCCGGTAGGACGCTTCTCGGCCGCTGGATGACCGAAATACCAACCCGATCCGCCGGCCAGGACGAGGCGCGGCGAAGTACGCCAGATCGAGACGGCTGCGCGCGGTCTCAACGGGCACCGCGCTCTGCGGGATCAATGTCACGCCCAGCCCGCCGGTCACACATTGCACCGCCGTCGCCAGCGACGCCGCCCGGGTGTTGGCCAACTCGGCGCGTACGCCCGCCATCCGGCAGACGTCGAGCGCCTGATCGCGAAGGCAGTGTCCCTCGTCGAGCAACAGCAACGGCAACTCCGCCAGCGCGGTCGGCGACACTCGTCGCTTGCCCGCCAGCGGGTGCCCCGGCGGCAGCGCAAGTACGAAATCTTCGTCATAAACTGGGATTTCGGTGATGCCGCCGGCCTCGGCGGGTAAGGCGATCAGTGCTGCGTCCAGGGATCCCTCGCGCAGCCCGGTGAGCAGCCGCTCGGTCTGGTCTTCGATCACTCGCAAGCTCAGCGTGGGCAGTCGTTCGGCCAGCCCCGCCAGCAGGGTCGGCAGCACGTATGGTGCCACCGTCGGGATCAGTCCCAGCCGGATGCCGCCCTGCAGCGGATCAGAGGCCCCAGCGCCCGCGGCGGTGAACGCGGTCATCGCCTCGATCACCGCTTGCGCCCGGGGCAGCAGCTGTCTGCCTTCTTCCGTCAGGAAAACTCGCCGAGTCGACCGCTCGACCAGGTTGACTCCGAGACCGGTCTCCAGCGCGGACAGGGCTTGTGACAGCGTCGACTGGCTTACGGCGAGAGTTGTTGCGGCGCTACCGAAATGTTGCTTTTCGGCGACGGCTACGAACGCGCGGAGCCCAGCCATCGTCGGCTGATAACTCTTATCGGTCATACCGATCAATATAGTGGGACATATCACCTTTAATTCTAAGTTGGGTCGCGGCAGTATGGAGTCAGGCAAAACTTGACCCAATCCAATCTTCGTAAAGGAGTGACATGGCACTGTTGACCATCGGTGACCAGTTCCCGGCCTACCGGTTGACCGCGCTGATCGGTGGCGACCTGTCCGAGGTCGACGCGCAGCAGCCCGGCGACTACTTCACCACTATTTCCAGCGGTGACCACCCGGGCAAGTGGCGGGTGGTGTTCTTCTGGCCGAAGGACTTTACCTTCGTGTGCCCGACCGAAATCGCCGCGTTCGGCAAGCTCAACGACGAGTTCGAGGACCGCGACACGCAGGTTCTCGGCGTCTCGGTGGACAGCGAGTTCGTGCACTTCCAGTGGCGTGCTCAGCACGAGGACCTCAAAAAGCTACCGTTCCCGATGCTTTCGGACATCAAGCGGGAACTCGTCGAAGCCACCGGCGCGCTCAACGACGAGGGCGTCGCCGATCGGGTCACGTTCATCGTCGATCCCAACAACGAAATCCAATTCGTTTCAGTGACCGCCGGCTCAGTGGGCCGTAACGTCGACGAGGTGCTGCGGGTGCTCGATGCCCTGCAATCCGACGAACTGTGCGCCTGCAACTGGCGCAAGGGTGACCCCACGATCGACGCCGGCGAAGAGTTGAGGAAGTCAGCCTAATGAGCCTCGAGAATCTGAAGGACGCACTGCCCGAATACGCCAAGGACCTCAAGCTCAACCTCGGCTCGATCAGCCGCAGCACCGTGCTGAACGAGGAGCAGCTGTGGGGCACCTTATTGGCCAGCGCGGCGGCGACGCGGAATACCCAGGTGCTGGTCGAGATTGGCGCCGAGGCGGCTGACCAGCTGTCGTCCGAGGCGTATCAGGCGGCGCTCGGTGCCGCGTCGATCATGGGTATGAACAACGTGTTCTATCGTGGCCGCGGCTTCCTTGACGGCAAATACGACGACCTGCGGCCGGGGCTGCGGATGAACATCATCGGCAACCCGGGCGTGGACAAAGCGAATTTCGAGCTGTGGTCGTTTGCGGTGTCGTCGATCAACGGATGCTCGCACTGCATGGTTGCCCACGAACACACCCTGCGCGAGGCCGGCGTCGATCGGGAAGCCATCCTCGAGGCTCTGAAGATTGCCGCCATTGTCTCCGGCGTCGCGCAGGCGATCACGACTGCCGAAACATTGGCCGTTGCCGGCTAGACACCGCCCGTAGACTTCGGGTCTGTGGGCTTGAGCGAGGTCGATCTGCAACGTCTGCATCGCTGTGTCGAACTTGCCCGCACCGCACTCGAGAACGGGCACGGGCCATTCGGCGCGATCCTGGTCGACGCCAAAGGCCGGACCGTCTATGAGGACCACAACCGGATCACCGACGACGACCAGACATTGCATGCGGAGATGGGGATCGTCCGTTGGGCGGTGGCGAATTTGGCTCCGGTGCATCGCATTCGGGCCACTGTGTACACGTCATGTGAGCAGTGTCCGATGTGTGCGGCCGCACACGCCTGGGCCGGTCTCGGGCGCATCGTCTACGCCACGTCGAACGCCCAGCTGACTCAATGGCTGACCGAGTGGCAGGTGCCCACACCGGTGGCCA
Organism: Mycobacterium sp.; assembly: GCF_035570115.1. Classification (GTDB taxonomy): domain Bacteria; phylum Actinomycetota; class Actinomycetes; order Mycobacteriales; family Mycobacteriaceae; genus Mycobacterium. Next base: position 4,675 of record NZ_DATMLH010000101.1, on the reverse strand, counting down.
TGCTGCCGATCAACACGATCGTGCCCAGAGCGATCGCCGACGGCCCGGTGCCCGAACTCGAAGCGGAGATGAAATCTCTCTACGAAGCCAGGTATCGGAAGTGACGGTGCCGTCCTGGGTCCGGCATGTGATCTGGTGGCATGTCTACCCCCTGGGGTTCGTCGGTGCCTTCCCGGCCGCTGCACCTCCGGATCCGGGTGAACACCGGCTGCGGCGGATCGCCGATTGGTTCGACCACGCCATCCGGCTCGGTGCGTCGGGGATCGCGCTGGGACCGATCTTCGCCTCGCGCACACACGGTTACGACACCACCGATCATTATCGTATCGATCCCCGCCTCGGCGACGACGATGATTTCGACTACCTCGTCGGCGAGGCACATCGCCGGGGCTTGCGGGTGCTGCTCGACGGCGTGTTCAACCACGTCGGTGTCGACTTTCCGCGCTACCGCGAAGCGGAGCACGACGATGCGGCGGCGCGCTGGTTCCGCGGGCGCCCCGGCCGCTTTCACACCTTCGAAGGACACGATGGCCTACCCACGCTGAACCACGACAACCCGGAAATCGCCGACTACACGGCCGACGTCATGGCGCACTGGTTGCGACGAGGAGCTGACGGCTGGCGCCTGGACGCTGCTTACGCTGTTCCACAACAATTTTGGGCCGTCGTCTTGCCGAGAGTGCGGGAACGCCAACCCGATGCGTGGTTCGTCGGAGAACTGATCCATGGCGACTACGCAGCGGTGGTTCGCGAAGCCGGTTTCGACTCCGTCACCCAATACGAACTCTGGAAGGCGATCTGGAGCAGCCTGAACGACGGAAACTTCCACGAGCTGGACTGGGCGTTGCGGCGCCACAACGATTTCGTCCAGAGCTTTCCCCCGCTGACCTTCATCGGCAATCACGACGTCACCCGCATCGCCAGCCAACTCGAGCGTCCCGAACACCTCGCGCACGCCTTGGTAATCCTGATGACCGTGGGTGGCATTCCGAGCATCTACGCCGGCGACGAGCTCGGCTATCACGGAATCAAGGAGGAGCGATTCGGCGGTGATGACGCGGTGCGTCCCGAATTCGGCACTCCCCCAGGGCAATTGGATAAGCACGGGATCCAAGTATGGTCGCTTCATCAGTACCTGATTGGGCTGCGCCGACGGCATTCCTGGCTGCATGCCGCATCGACGACCGCGTTACGACTGGATAACCGCCGTTTCGTATACCGGTCTCGAAACGGCGAACAGGCGTTGATCGTGGCGCTCAACATCGACGACGTCGCACTGGACGTCGTGTTGGGTGAGCTGGGCGTGGACAAGGCACATGTGATCGCCGGCAGTGGCGCGCCGCCGCAGGAAGTCGTCGACGTCGTGTCGATCGAGCCGCATGGCTGGCGGATCCTGCGGCCGAGCTAAGTCCGCAGAGCTAAGTCAGCCGCGCCACCGTCAGCGGATCTTCTTCGCCGTCGTAATACCGCTCGAGCAACTGGACGAAATCCCCGTTGTCCTGGGTCGCACGAGCAAACAACGTCATCGACGAGCGAACTTTCATGTCGTCGGGCGATCCGAAGATCTCGCCGATCGAGCGGCCCTGCACGGCGTTGACCAACCGTGCGCATTCATGCAACCGCGCGCCGAGCAGCTGGTGCCGAAGATACGCGCGGGCCTCGTCGAGTGAGGAGATCGCGTACCTGGCCGCCATCGGGCTGCTGCCCAGTCCGTAGACCTGCGGGAAGATGAACCAGATCCAATGGCTGCGTTTGCGGCCGGCGCGCAACTCGTCGAGGACGGTCGGGTATACCCGCGCCTGCGCATCAACAAAACGCTGCAGATCAAAGGGATCGCTTGCGGATTGCATGTGACCTACCGTGACACAGTGGTCAAAAGGCGGATACCGAAGGTCCGCGATCTCGCGCCGCTAATCCGGTTTCGCAAGCCCCGGTTCGATCGGGTCCAACGCCGGCTCGATGACGCGCAGACCATTCATGATCTGCGGCGCATCGCCAATCGGCGGACACCGAAGGCGGCCTTCGATTACACCGACGGCGCGGCCGAGGACGAGATCTCGCTGGGGCGTGCGCGACAAGCCTTTCGCGACATCGAGTTCCACCCCACGATCCTGCGCGACGTCAGCAGTGTCCAGACCGGATGGGAGGTTCTCGGCCAACCGGTGGCGCTGCCGTTCGCGATCGCGCCGACGGGCTTCACCCGGTTGATGCAGACCGAGGGTGAGATCGCCGGGGCCCGGGTGGCCGCGGCGGCCGGTATCCCGTTCTCGCTGTCCACTCTGGGCACCGCGTCCATCGAAGAAGTGGCGGCTGCCGCTCCGCCGGGTCGCCGGTGGTTTCAGTTGTACATGTGGCGTGATCGGGACCGGTCGATGGCATTGGTGCGACGGGCCGCCGACGCCGGGTTCGACACCCTGCTGGCCACTGTTGACGTCCCGGTTGCCGGTGCGCGGCTGCGCGACGTCCGCAACGGGATGTCGATTCCGCCGGCGTTGACGCTGCGCACCGTGCTCAATGCCGTGCCGCGTCCGCGCTGGTGGTTCGATCTGCTGACCACCGAGCCGCTGGCCTTCGCGTCGCTGGACCGGTGGTCGGGCACCGTCGGCGAATACCTCGACACAATGTTCGACCCCAGCCTCACGTTCGATGATCTGGCCTGGATCAAAGCCCAATGGCCGGGCAAGCTCGTCGTCAAAGGCATTCAGACCCTCGACGACGCGCGGGCCGTCGTCGATCGCGGCGTCGACGGCCTCGTGTTGTCCAATCACGGTGGCCGTCAACTTGATCGGGCTCCGGTGCCATTTCAGCTACTGCCCACCGTCGCGCGTGAGCTCGGCAAAGACACCGAGATCCTGCTGGACACCGGGATCATGTCGGGCGCCGACATCGTCGCCGCGATCGCGCTGGGAGCGCGCTGCACGCTGATCGGCCGGGCCTATCTGTATGGGCTGATGGCCGGCGGCGAGGCGGGGGTTCATCGCGCCGTCGAGATCCTGTCCGGCCAATTGACTCGCACCATGCGGCTACTCGGGGTTACCTGCCTCGAGGAACTCTCGCCCAAGCACGTCACGCAGCTACGGCGGCTGCTGCCGATCCCGCCGTCCTGCTAACCATCGACGGCTACTCCTCGTCGAGGTTGAGCAGGGAAATCACGTCCTTCAAGTGGTCGCAGAGAAAGTTTCTGCACATCGCGGGACGAATGTCGTAGACCGTGCACGCGCCTGTCGGTTTGTCGTAGAACCGGCACGGAATCCACTCCACGTCCGGCAGTACGCGCATTGCCGGGTAGTTCGCAGGTTCTTGCCACGACGGGCGATCGGGGAAGAGTGCCCGTCCCTCGTCGAAGTCAATGAACACTTCTTCGCGTGAGACCTCGCGGCCGAGTCGGCGGCCAAGGTCAGCTAGGAAGGTATCCGCGTCGCGCACGGGCCCCGGGATGAAGTCGCGATCATCAAGCGTGCAGCATCCGCCGGCATTCCCGGGGAAGCCCATGCAGTTTTGGCTGCAGGTATATCCGATGACCTGCAGCCGCAGCGCCTCGCGCGCGATCGCCATGGCTTCGACACTAGCGCCGCCGAGTCCGATGCGACGGAATGGCGACCGGGGGAGCTGTTCGCTCGGCGCTACCTGTCAGTGAACCGAGGCATGCTCGAATGTATGTTCGAGTTAAAGTCGGGTCTGCTGTCGCCGCCGGAGGTGGATCGCGCGGTTCGATGAGATGTTTGAGCGGCGCTCCCCGTCGACGACCGACCAGCCCACCACTGCGATTTGGACCCTACGATCCCCTACGCCAACGGCGGGCCGACACGCGCGTCGAATTTCCAGTGCTACTGCGGCACCCACATGACGTCTGCGACTTTCTCCTTGAAACCCTACTATTCGGCTAGCGCAACCAGCGGCGGCGGAGTGCCGTGGTCTTCCAGAGAAAGGAATCCCAACGTGAAGGCGAGAGTATTGATGGCCACGGTCGGTGGTGCAGCGGCAGCCTTGGCCGCTGGTGTTATGTGGACCGCACCATCGGCCTCGGCTGGTAGCGACTTTTGCAATTCGCTTCCCACCGCCGAGCAAGTTCATGATTGCAGCTGCGGCTCTGACAACGTCCCAGGTACTCCGGAATATCAGCAGTGCCTGCATGGAAATGCGGCTGCGCCCGGACCGGCCAGCTCACCGCCACCCGCGCCGCCCGCGCCACCCGAGCCACCCGCGCCACCCGGCTAATCCCTACCGCGCTTGGCTCGCGACCCCTGCGGGGAACCGCGCGCGTTTTGGTACAACGCCCACCGCCACCTGCCTGTCGTCGTACCGGCCCCACCCGACGGCGGCGAGGAACCACCACCGTTTTGATCGGCTGACTTTGCACGCACGCCTGGTATCGCCGACTACTGGCCGGTCCGACCGCACGTCCTAACGAAGCCGACGATCGAGCCAGGAGCAAAACACTGCGGTTCTACGTCTGCCACGTCAACGGCAGCTCCACCAGCGCTGACCGGCCCGGGATATGTTGCGGCACAAACCCATCCGGCACCGCGCAGTGGTGGATCTGTGCCAGCCATTCCTCCACCAGCACCCGCAGCACAGCCCGGACGAGATGGTTAGCGCGGCAACGATGCTCGCCCGCGCCGAACCCCAGATGCTTACACACCCGCTCGTTCACCTGGTCGCCGCCGTCGCCCTC
>NZ_DATMLH010000100.1:0-3786 GCF_035570115.1 Mycobacterium sp. | reverse complement strand
GGATCAGCACCACGCCAGGTCCTTCGCCCTTGCGGTAGACGTCATGGGTGTACCCGCCACCGGTGAACGGTGTCGCCGACCAGCCGGTGAGGTCGGCTTCTGGTGCAATCATGGATGTCCCTTCTAGCGGTGCGCCGGTAGTGGCGGCTGAGTTTGAGTTGCCGCCGCCAGCGTACGAAACTGATCGACGCCACCTGCACCGGTGATCGCGACCTGAGCCGGACCGGCCGGACTGCCCAGCCGGGTGGTCCACACCGGCTCGACACCGTCGCCTTCGTAGACGATCCACCGGGTGCCGTCGACGTCCACGGTTCCGGTGGGGTACATCGAAGCGTGGATCGAGCCGACCAGCCTGTCCTCGTCGGCGTTGCTTTGGCTCAGGCTCAGGTACATGCCGGTGGGGCTGATGTATCCGACGGTGGAGGTGACCGCCCGCACCCGTTGGCCGGTCGACGGGTCGGTTCGGCCGTCTCCCATTCCACCACGGTTGCCGGAGTTGGGCTGCCAGCCTGCCGGCAGCCGCGGCAGCCGGACCGGGAACCCCAGCGTCTGCGCGTCGGCCCGCAGCGCGCCGGCCGCGTCGTAGGACGGCACCGGGCCGCGGTTGGTCCCGCCAGGGGCAAAGGTGCACATCCCGACCACGCCCGCCAGCACGATGCAGACCACCACCAGAGGCGCGATTGACCAGAACATATCCCGGCCGTCCTGCAGCAGGCGTGGCTTGGCCGGCTTGACCGTCGGCTGCGGCTGCATCGTCACATCACGAGTATCCCAGCTCCCGAGCATCAACCCGCTTCTGGGACAATCAGCAACCATGAGCGCGAGTCGACGTGAAGCCCCGGACCGCAACCTCGCTCTGGAACTGGTACGGGTCACCGAAGCCGGTGCTATGGCTGCCGGGCGCTGGGTGGGTCGCGGAGACAAGGAAGGTGGCGACGGGGCGGCCGTCGATGCGATCCGCCAACTGGTGAATTCGGTTTCGATGCGCGGCGTGGTCGTGATCGGCGAGGGTGAGAAAGACCACGCGCCGATGCTCTACAACGGCGAGGAGGTCGGCAACGGCGACGGCCCGGACTGCGACTTCGCCGTCGACCCGATCGACGGCACGACGCTGATGAGCAAGGGCATGCCCAACGCCATCTCGGTGCTCGCGGTGGCCGATCGCGGCGCGATGTTCGACCCGTCGTCGGTGTTCTACATGAACAAGATCGCCGTCGGCCCTGACGCCGCTCACGTGCTGGACATCACCGCGCCGGTCGCCGACAACATCCGCGCGGTCGCCAAGGTCAAGGGCCTGTCGGTGCCCGACATGACGGTGTGCATCCTGGACCGGCCGCGGCACGCGCAGCTGATCGAGGACGTCCGCGCCACCGGGGCGCGAATCCGATTGATCACCGACGGCGACGTGGCCGGCGCGATCTCGGCGTGCCGACCGGGCTCTGGCACCGACATGCTCGCCGGGATCGGCGGGACCCCGGAGGGCATCATCACCGCGGCGGCGATCCGGTGCATGGGCGGCGAGATCCAGGCGCAGCTGGCGCCCAAGGACGACGCCGAACGACAAAAGGCACTCGACGCCGGCTACGACCTCGACCAGGTCCTGACCACTGAGGACCTAGTGTCGGGGGAGAACGTCTTCTTCTGCGCCACCGGCGTCACCGACGGCGACCTGCTCAAGGGAGTCCGCTATCAGCCCGGTGGGTGCACCACCCAGTCGATCGTGATGCGCTCGAAGTCCGGCACCCTACGGATGATCGAGGCCTACCACCGGCTGTCCAAGCTCAACGAATACTCGGCCATCGACTTCACCGGCGACAGCAACGCCGCATACCCCCTGCCGTAACCACCCGAGCCCGCAACGAGAAGGACCTCATCTATGGCCGCTCACGCCGTCGAGAACGACACCGAATACCGCATCGAACACGACACCATGGGCGAAGTCCGGGTGCCGGCAAAAGCATTGTGGCGTGCGCAGACTCAGCGTGCGGTGGAGAACTTCCCGATCTCCGGCCGCGGACTGGAGCGCACTCAGATCAGGGCGCTGGGTCTGCTGAAAGGGGCTTGCGCGCAAGTCAACAAGAATCTCGGACTACTGGCACCGGACAAGGCCGATGCGATCATCGCCGCCGCCGCCGAGATCGCCGACGGGCGCCACGACGACCAGTTCCCCATCGACGTCTTCCAAACCGGATCGGGCACCAGTTCCAACATGAACACCAACGAGGTGATCGCGTCGATCGCGGCCGCCAACGGTGTGGCCGTGCATCCCAACGACGACGTCAACATGTCGCAGTCGTCCAACGACACCTTCCCGACCGCCACCCACATCGCGGCCACCGAAGCCGCTGTGCGCCAACTTATCCCGGCGTTGCAGGTGCTGCACGACGCGTTGGCGGCCAAGGCGCGTGAGTGGCGCACGGTGGTGAAATCGGGCCGCACGCATCTGATGGATGCCGTCCCGGTCACACTCGGTCAGGAGTTCTCCGGATACGCCCGTCAGATCGAGGCCGGTATAGAACGAGTGCGCGCCACACTGCCCCGGCTGGGCGAGCTGGCAATCGGCGGCACCGCGGTGGGCACCGGCCTCAATGCACCCGACGGCTTTGGCGCCAAGGTGGTCGAGGTGCTGGTGGCAGAGACCGGGTTGACCGAATTACGCACGGCGGTCAATGCTTTCGAAGCTCAAGCGGCTCGCGACGGGCTGGTGGAGGCGTCCGGTGCGCTACGCACCATTGCGGTGTCGTTGACCAAGATCGCCAACGATGTCCGCTGGATGGGGTCGGGCCCGTTGACCGGTCTGGCCGAAATTCATCTGCCGGATCTGCAGCCGGGCAGCTCCATCATGCCGGGCAAGGTCAATCCTGTTCTGTGCGAGGCCGTTACGCAGGTCGCCGCTCAGGTGGTCGGTAACGACGCGGCAATCGCGTGGGGTGGCGCGGGCGGCGCGTTCGAGCTCAACGTCTATATCCCGATGATGGCGCGCAACCTATTGGAGTCGTTCAAGCTGCTGACCAACGTGTCGACGCTGTTCGCGGAGCGTTGCATCACCGGACTGACTGCCCGCGTCGAGCACTTGCGCGAGCTGGCCGAGTCGTCGCCGTCAATCGTGACACCGCTGAATTCGGCGATCGGCTATGAGGAGGCCGCTGCAGTGGCCAAGCAAGCCCTCAAGGAACGCAAGACAATCCGCCAGACGGTGATCGATCGCGGACTGATCGGCGACAAACTCTCCGAAGAGGAACTCGACCGTCGCCTCGACGTGCTCGCGATGACCAAGGTCAACGACGAGGCGACATGATCAGCGACGAACTCCGGCAACGCCGGCTGGCCACCGTCGAAGAGCACATGAGCACCGAGGTGACCAAGGAATTCGACCGCACCCTGGCCACCTTCAACGGGCACCCGCGCTACGAGATCATGGCCACCGGCCAGGTCTTCGACGGCGACGACCAGGTAATGGGTTACTACCTGACCACCCGGACGGCCTTCCCCGACCAGCGCCACGACAACGTTCGATACCACTTCAGCGACGACGCGGTGATCACCGAATTCGACCTGCTGGGAACCAATCTCGGTGAGTTCTACGGTCTGCCACCCACCGGCAAGGCGTTCCGGGTGCCGATCATCGCGGTGTTCTTCTTCGACGACGATCGAATCACCAACGAGCGCATATACTTCGACTCCGCCAGCCTGGTCAGCCAGATCGGCCGGGGTGAGCTGCTGGCGGTCGCCGCCGCAGGCGAGCTGCCGGGCCAGTGAGCGACGCGACCGTCACACCTGTCAGGT
>NZ_DATMLH010000099.1:0-31043 GCF_035570115.1 Mycobacterium sp. | reverse complement strand
ACCAGGTGTCGCCCACCAATCTCACGACCCCCAACATGCCCGCCGTCGACGCACCCGCGACCAGACCCATCAGACCCATTCCCGCCATGCTCATGCCGTTGATCGTTGCACGCGCCAGACAGTTGTGATGCGTTGTCGATTACGTCCAGTGTCAATCGTCATTGAGGTGTCATGATCGAGTCGGGAAAGGACACCACCATGCAGTACTGCCTGCTCATGCACTATCAGGAGGGCGCCGAGATCGGCCTGACCGCGGAGGACATGGCTCCCGCGCGGGCCGCGTTCGCCCGCTATGCCGACGACCTCGACGCGGCGGGTGTGCTGATCGGCACCCAGGTGCTGCAATCGGCTGGCGTCTCTACGACGTTCACCGCACGCGGCGGCACTCCCATGGTCCAGGACGGCCCGTTCGCCGACACCAAAGAGCGCCTCGGCGGGGTGTTCGTCATCGACGTACCCGACCTGGACGCCGCATTGGCTTGGGCGAAACGCTGCCCGGCCGCCGCGTGGGGATCCGTCGAGATCCGTCCCGTCGCGGTCACCTACGGCAGCGGCAAAGGCTGGTACAGCCCTGAGTGAGGCCCACACTCGAGTCGCCGAGCTGGTTGGCAGCAGCTACGGCCGACTGCTGGCGTTACTGGCCGCGCGCACCGGCGATATCGCCGCGGCCGAGGATGCGATCGCCGACGCGCTGGAGCGTGCCCTTACCCGATGGCCGATCGAGGGCATCCCGGTCAACCCGGATGGCTGGGTACTGACCGTGGCCCGCAATCGCCTGCGCGACCACTGGCGGTCATCCGCTTACCGGACGACCGATCCGTTGCCCGAAATGCCCTGGAATGCAACCGAGTTCGACATCGACGCGATTCCCGACCGGCGTCTGGAGTTGATGCTGGTGTGCGCCCACCCGGCGATCGCCGCCAACTGCCGCACCCCGTTGATGCTGCAGACCGTGCTCGGTGTCGACGGCGCGACGATCGCGGAGGCGTTCGCGGTACCCGCCGCGACGATGTCGCAGCGGCTGGTGCGCGCCAAACGCCGGATCCGCGACGCCCGCATCCCATTCGTGCTGCCGTGCCGTGGCGACCTCGACGAGCGGTTGCCTGCGGTGCTGGAGGCCGTGTACGGCGCGTATGCGATCGACTGGCAGGCGGCGGGTACCGCGCTCGAATCGCTGTCCGCCGAGGCGCTTCACCTCGCGCTGGTGCTCGTCGAGCTGCTTCCCGACGAACCCGAAGCGCTGGGTTTGGCGGCGCTGGTTTGTCTGTCGGAGTCGCGCCGCGCCGCCCGACGCAGCGGCGACGGTGCGTTCGTGCCGCTCGACGAGCAAGACCCGGCATCGTGGGACGCGGCACTCATCGCTCGCGGCGAGGCCCTGCTGCGCCGGGCGCACGGCTACGGCCGCCCGGGCCGCTACCAATACGAGGCGGCGATTCAGTCGGCGCACTGCCGCAGGCCCGTGGACTGGCCGGCGCTGCGTCGCCTGCATCGCGCTCTGCTTCGGGTCGCGCCATCGTTGGGCGGGGCGGTTGCCCTGGCCGCCGTCGACGCCGAGGTCGAAGGGCCGGAGGCCGGTTTGCAGACACTGGACGCGATCACCGATCCGGCGCTGCAGCGGTTCCAGCCGGCCTGGACGACCCGCGCGCACCTGCTGGCCCGGGCCGGTCGTCCCGCCGCCGCCGCGAAGGCTTATCGGCGGGCCATCGACCTGACCACCGAGTCCGCGGTGGCCGAGTACCTGGGTGCGCAGCTGGCCGCGCTGCGGTGGTGAGGTTCGCCGAGCGTGCAGTCGGTGCGAGACCCAGGCCGACAAAATTCGCACAGGACGCACGCTCGGCGAAGCTTTTCAGTGGCGGCTAGACGCCCGCCCTGGCGTGATCCGGCGCGATGTCGTCGGCCAGCGGCGCAACGACACTGAAAATCTCGGCGATCGTCGCCTCGGGTACGCCGGCCGCGCACAGCGAGTCCTTCAAGTGTCCGGCCACCAGGTTGAAGTGATACCTGGTGATGCCGCGGCCTTCATGCGCCTGCCTCATCGACGGGCCGGAGTAAGTGCCGGGCCCGCCGAATGTCGCGGCCAGGAACTCGGCCTGCTTGTCTTTCAGCCGTTTCATGTCCGATCCGGCAAAGAAATTCGATAGAAGATCATCGTCAAGCACGCGGCAATAGAAGTCTTCGACAATGACTTCCAGAGCGCCATAGCCGCCGATCTTGTCGTAGACCGTGGTAGTGGCGGGTTTGCGGAAACGGGTGAGCATTCCCATGCCGACAGCACACCACCCGGCCATTGCCCGACGATTAGAGCTCCATCACCGGGCGATTACCCGACGTTACAAGCGGATTGCCACAGAATCACCAGAACTTGGCCCGGTTGTCGGAGACGTTGTAGCAGACTCGGTGGAATCAACGGAGAGAACAGTCAACGGGGAGCGAGAAACCTATGAACCTGGGCGACCTGACCAGCTTCGTCGAAAAGCCTTTTGCCGCGGTATCCGACCTCCTCAACACCCCGAACTCGGCGGGCCGGTACCGACCGTTCTATCTCCGCAATCTGCTGGATGCGGTTCAGGGCCGCACCCTCGACGATGCCGCCGACGGCAGGATCGTCCTCATCACCGGTGGGTCGTCGGGCATTGGCGAGGCGGCCGCCAAGAAGATCGCCAAAGCCGGCGGCGAGGTGGTGCTGGTGGCGCGGACCCCGGAGAAGCTGGAAAAGGTGGCAGACGAAATCCGCAGCGACGGCGGCATCGCCCACGTGTACCCGTGCGATCTGGCCGACATGGATGCCATCGCCGCGATGGCCGACAAGGTGCTCGCCGATCTTGGCGGCGTCGACATTCTGATCAACAACGCCGGACGGTCAATTCGGCGTTCGCTGGCACTGTCCTACGACCGGATCCACGACTACCAGCGGACGATGCAGCTGAATTACCTTGGGGCGGTTCAGCTCATCCTCAAATTCATCCCTGGGATGCGGGAACGCGGTTACGGTCAGATCATCAACGTGTCCTCGGTCGGCGTGCAGACTCGCGCACCGCGGTTCGGTGCGTACATCGCCAGCAAGTCCGCGCTGGACAGCCTGTGCGATGCGCTGCAGGCCGAGGTCGTGAACGACGACATCAAATTCACCACCGTGCACATGGCGCTGGTGCGCACGCCGATGATCAGCCCGACCAAGATGTACGACAAGTTCCCGGCGCTGACCCCCGACCAGGCGGCCGGCGTGATCACCGATGCGATCGTGCACCGGCCCCGGCGGGCCAGCTCGCCGTTCGGTCAGGTCGCCGCCGTCGCCGACGCCGTCAACCCGGCTGTCATGGACCGGGTGCGAAGTCGCGCGTTCAGCATGTTCGATGACTCGTCGGCGGCCAAGGGGGACGAATCCGACAGCGGCGCACCGCAATTCGATTCGCGAAGCGAAACGTTCGTCCGGGCCACCCGCGGAATCCACTGGTGAGGGGATCATGAGCCTTCCGAAACCAAGCAACCAGGCGCCCATCGTCGTCACCGGCGCGTCCTCGGGCATCGGCACCGAGCTGGCCGGCGGTCTGGCCCGGCGCGGCTACCCGCTGGTGCTGGTCGCCCGTCGCCGGGAACGTCTCGATGAGCTCGCCGATGAGCTGCGCTCCCAGTACTCGGTAGGGGTCGACGTCATGCCCCTCGACCTGGGCGACGCCGGGTCGCGGAAGCAGTTGGCCGACCGCCTGCGCAGCGAACCGATCGCCGGTTTGTGCAACAGCGCCGGCTTCGGCACCAGCGGCGTCTTCCAGACTTTGCCGATCGAGCGGGAAAGCGAAGAAGTCGTCCTCAACTCGCTGGCGCTGATGGAACTCACCCATGCCGCGCTGCCCGGCATGGTCGAGCGGGGAGCCGGAGCGGTGCTCAACATCGCCTCGATCGCGGGATTCCAGCCGATTCCCTTTATGGCCGTTTATTCGGCGACCAAGGCGTTTGTGCAGACCTTCTCGGAAGCCGTTCACGAGGAACTGCACGGAACGGGCGTGTCGGTCACCGTGTTGTGTCCGGGCCCGGTGCCGACCGAGTGGGGTGAGATCGCCAATGCCGAGCGTTTCAGTATTCCCATTGCGCAGGTTGCGCCGCACGACGTCGCAGAAGAGGCGATCGGCGGGATGCTCGCCGGTAAGCGCAGTGTGGTGCCCGGCATCGTGCCCAAGGCCGTGAGTATCGGCGGAAGATTCGTGCCGCGCACTCTGTTGTTGCCCGGGATCCGGATCGGCAACCGATTGCGCGGCGGACCCAACCGCTGATGGCCGCCGTTGACATGGCCGCGGACGTGCCGATAAGCCCACAACAGATGTGGGATCACGTCTCGGATCTGTCCAATCTGGGTGATTGGCTGGTGCTGCACGAGGGATGGCGTAGCGAGCTGCCTGACGAGTTGAACGAAGGAACCCAAGTCGTGGGCGTGGCACGCGCCAAGGGCCTGCGCAACCGGGTGACGTGGACGGTGACCTCATGGGAGCCGCCGCACCAGGTCGCACTGTCGGGATCCGGGAAAGGCGGTGCAAAATACGCTGTCACGCTCACCGTGCAGCCCACCCAACAGGGGTCTGCCCTCGGTCTGCGCCTGGAGTTGGGCGGGCGTGCGCTGTTCGGTCCGGTGGGTTCGGCAGCGGCCCGGGCCGTCAAAGGGGACGTCGAGAAATCGCTGAAGCAGTTCGTCGAGTTGTATGGGTAGCGGCGATCGCAAGCGCGGCGCCGCCCGAGCGCAGCGGGTCGCCGCCCGAGAACCCGGCGACCGCAAGACACACTCGCCGACACGCCGGGGAGTCGTCGGTGCGCGGCCATAGACTGGCGTCCCTATGAGCCAGTCGTTCGTGCACCTGCATAACCACACCGAGTACTCGATGTTGGACGGTGCCGCCAAGGTCGCGCCGATGCTCGCCGAGGCGCAGCGGCTGGAGATGCCCGCAATCGGGATGACCGACCACGGCAACATGTTCGGCGCCAGCGAGTTCTACAACGGGGCCACCGCGGCGGGGATCAAACCGATCATCGGCGTCGAGGCCTACGTCGCGCCCGCTTCGCGTTTTGAGACTCGCCGCATCCTGTGGGGCGATCCTGGGCAGAAGAGCGACGACGTGTCCGGCAGCGGCTCCTACACCCACCTGACCATGGTCGCAGAGAACGCCACCGGCCTGCGGAACCTGTTCAAGCTGTCATCGCTGGCCTCCTTCGAGGGCCAGCTCGGCAAATGGTCGCGGATGGACGCCGAGCTGATCGCCGAGAACGCGGCCGGCATCATCGCCACCACCGGCTGCCCCTCCGGGGAGGTGCAGACCCGGCTGCGGCTCGGGCAGCGCCGCGAAGCGCTCGAGTCCGCCGCCAAATGGCGGGAGATCTTCGGGGCCGACAACTACTTCCTGGAGTTGATGGACCACGGGCTCGACATCGAACGCCGAGTCCGGGACGGGCTACTGGAGATCGGCCGCACGCTGAACATCCCGCCGCTGGCCACCAACGACTGCCACTACGTCACCCGCGACGCCGCGCACAACCACGAGGCGCTGCTGTGCGTGCAGACCGGCAAGACGCTGTCGGATCCGAACCGGTTCAAGTTCGACGGCGACGGCTACTACCTGAAGTCCGCGGCCGAGATGAGAGCAATCTGGGACGGCGAAGTCGCCGGTGCTTGCGATTCGACGCTGCTGATCGCCGAGCGGGTGAGTTCGTACGCCGATGTGTGGGCGCCGCGCGACCGGATGCCGGTCTTCCCGGTGCCCGACGGCCACGACCAGGCCTCCTGGTTGCGACACGAGGTCGACGCCGGTCTGCGCCGACGGTTCCCCGGCGGCCCCCCGGCGAGCTACGACGAGCGGGCGGCCTACGAGATCGAAGTCATCTGCGACAAGGGTTTTCCGTCCTACTTCCTGATCGTCGCCGACCTGATCAACTACGCGCGCTCGGTCGATATCCGGGTCGGCCCGGGCCGCGGCTCGGCGGCCGGATCGCTGGTGGCCTACGCGCTGGGCATCACCGACATCGACCCGATCCAACACGGGTTGCTGTTCGAGCGGTTCCTCAACCCCGAGCGCGCGTCGATGCCCGATATCGACATCGACTTCGACGACCGTCGCCGCGGTGAAATGGTTCGCTACGCCGCCGACAAGTGGGGACATGACCGGGTCGCCCAGGTGATTACCTTCGGCACCATCAAAACCAAAGCGGCGCTGAAGGACTCCGCCCGAATCCACTACGGGCAGCCCGGTTTCGCGATCGCCGACCGGATCACCAAGGCGCTGCCGCCGGCGATCATGGCCAAGGACATCCCGCTATCGGGCATCACCGACCCGACCCACGAGCGCTACAAGGAAGCCGCCGAGGTCCGTGGCCTGATCGACACCGACCCTGATGTGCGAACCATCTACCAAACCGCGCGCGGGCTGGAAGGCCTGATCCGCAACGCGGGTGTGCACGCCTGCGCGGTGATCATGAGCAGCGAGCCGCTGACCGAGGCGATTCCGCTGTGGAAGCGGCCGCAAGACGGCGCCATCATCACCGGCTGGGATTACCCGTCGTGCGAGGCTATCGGCCTGCTGAAGATGGACTTCCTGGGTCTGCGCAACCTGACGATCATCGGCGATGCTATCGAGAACATCAAGGTCAACAGGGGAATTGACCTTGACCTGGAATCCGTGCCGCTCTACGACAAGGCCACCTTCGAGCTGCTGGGTCGCGGCGAGACGCTGGGCGTGTTCCAACTCGACGGCGGGCCGATGCGCGACCTGTTGCGCCGCATGCAGCCCACCGGATTCGAAGACGTCGTCGCGGTGATCGCGCTGTACCGGCCGGGCCCGATGGGCATGAACGCCCACAACGATTACGCCGACCGGAAGAACAACCGGCAGGCGATCAAACCCATCCACCCCGAACTCGAGGAACCGCTGCGCGAGATCCTCGCCGAAACCTACGGCCTGATCGTGTATCAGGAACAGATCATGCGCATCGCGCAGAAGGTCGCCGGCTACTCGTTGGCCCGAGCCGACATTCTCCGCAAGGCCATGGGCAAGAAGAAGCGCGAGGTCCTGGAGAAGGAGTTCGAGGGCTTCTCGGAAGGCATGCAGGCCAACGGATTCTCGGCCAAAGCGATCAAAGCGTTGTGGGACACCATCTTGCCGTTCGCCGATTATGCATTCAACAAGTCGCACGCCGCCGGATACGGCATGGTGTCGTACTGGACGGCTTATCTGAAGGCCAACTATCCCGCCGAATACATGGCCGGACTGCTCACCTCGGTCGGTGACGACAAAGACAAGGCGGCGGTCTATCTGGCCGACTGCCGCAAGCTCGGCATCACCGTGCTGCCGCCGGACGTCAACGAGTCCGGGTTGAACTTCGCGTCGGTCGGTACCGACATTCGCTACGGGTTGGGCGCGGTGCGCAACGTCGGCGCCAATGTGGTGGCTTCGCTGCTGAATACCCGTACCGAGCGAGGCAAGTTCACCGACTTCTCCGACTACCTCAACAAGGTCGACATCGCGGCGTGCAACAAGAAGGTCACCGAATCGCTGATCAAAGCCGGCGCATTCGACTCGCTGAAACACCCGCGCAAAGGGCTGTTCCTGGTGCACACCGACGCGGTCGACTCGGTGCTGGGTACCAAAAAGGCCGAGGCGATGGGTCAGTTCGATTTGTTCGGCGGCGACCCGAATGATGGGGGAGCAGGCGCTGACGCGGTATTCACCATCAGGGTCCCCGACGAGGAGTGGGACGACAAGCACAAACTCGCGCTGGAGCGCGAGATGCTGGGCTTGTACGTGTCCGGACATCCGCTCAACGGGGTGGCGCATCTGCTGTCAACTCAGGTTGATACCGCAATCCCGGCGGTACTTGACGGCGACATCCCCAACGACACGCTGGTGAAGGTCGGCGGCATCCTGGCGTCGGTGAATCGGCGGGTCAACAAGAACGGAATGCCTTGGGCGTCAGCGCAGCTGGAAGACCTCACCGGTGGCATCGAGGTGATGTTCTTCCCGCACACCTATTCTGCCTTCGGTGCTGACGTCGTCGACGACGCGGTGGTCGTCGTCACCGCAAAAGTCGCGATCCGCGATGATCGGACCACACTGATCGCCAACGACCTTGTGGTGCCTGATTTTTCCAATGCGCAGGCGAACCGGCCGCTGGCGGTGAGTTTGCCGACGCGGCAATGCACCATCGACAAGGTCAGCGCGCTCAAACAAGTGCTGGCCCAACACCCCGGTACGTCGCAGGTGCATCTGCGGCTGGTCAGCGGGGACCGGATCACCACGCTCGAACTGGACGCGTCGCTGCGGGTGACGCCCTCCCCGGCGCTGATGGGCGATCTGAAGGCGCTGCTCGGTCCGGGTTGCCTGGGCGGTTAAGGCCGCCGAACGTGAAGCTGGCCTCACGTTCGATGGTTATTTCCGCGCGTCTTTGAAAACAACTCCCTCTTTCATGACGAAATCCACCTGTCCGGTGACGTCGATGTCGATGAAGGGATCGCCGGGCATGGCGATCAGGTCGGCGATCTTGCCCTCGGCGATCACCCCGAGATCATCGAGGCGCAGCAGTTGCGCGGCCACGCTGGTCGCCGCGCGCAGAGCGCGCAACGGGGTGATACCGGTGGACACCATCATCGGGAACTCGCGCCAGTTGTCGTGGTGCGGAAACATTCCGGCGTCAGTGCCGAAGGCGATCCGGACGTCGCTGGCGGCCAACCCCTCGGCCGCATCCAACAGCGCACCGCGATACTTCTGCATCTTGCGGCGGGTGTGCTCCGGAAAAGCGGCCCACACGGGATCGTCGTCGCCGCAGCGGGCTTTGGACAGAATCGCGTATTGAGTGGGCACCATGAACACCCCGGCGTCCTGCATCATGCGCAGCGTCTGTGCCGACGCGAGGTTTCCGTGCTCGATGCTGCGCACGCCCGCTCGAACGGCGCGTTGGATGCCCTCGTCGCCGTAACTGTGCGGGGTGACCGGGACCTCGAGGTCGCGGGCCGTCGCGACCAGAACGTCCATCTCCTCCTGGCTGTAGGTGGCGTGCCCGGGATCGTCCGTCGGTGAGGCGAAGCCGCCGGTGGCGCCGAACTTGATCCAGTCGGCGCCGGCGCGAATTTCCTGTCTCACCCGGGTGCGGATCTCGTCGGCGCCGTCGGCTGCCGCCAACTCCAGCCGCCTGCAACACCCTTGATATTCATCGGCGAGCATCCCGCTGAAGTCGCCGTGGCCACCGCGCGCGGAAATCAGGTGCGGCGCCACCACCATCCGCGGGCCGACGACGATCCCGGCCGTCACCGCATTGCGAAGGTCGATCGTGGGGTAGTCGACGTCCCCGCAACCCAAGTCACGCACGGTAGTGAATCCGTTCATCAGCAAGGCGCGCAACCGTGGCAACGACTTCAACGTCTTGGCGGTGCTCGACTCGAGGGCCATCATCACGCCCATCGGCGGCGCCAACGTCACGTGAACATGGCAGTCGATGAAACCGGGCGTCACGGTGTGACCGGCGAGCTCCACCACCGTTGCGCCGGCCGGCGGGTCGATCGCGTCGGCGACGCGCTCGATACGACCATCGACGACCAGCACTTGACGCGGCGCCGCTTGGGCCGAGATTCCGTCCCATACGTTCGCACCCGCGATCACCGTCGCCGCCATCGTCGTCACCTCTCTGGTCTTAGAACCGATAGCGCAGCACCCGCGCCGAGAGCCACCACGACCGCGTCGGGATGTTCGGAGATGAAACGTCGCACCCGCTCGTCGAGCATCTTGGCCCGCAGCGCGGTCTGGCGCACCGCGCTCGATGGCACGCCCAAAGCCTGGAACTCGTAGTCGATCTTGGCCACGATCGCGTCCGCCAAGGTATCGCCGAGTATCGGCCGGGGCCAACGGCTGTCGAGCGCGCGCGCGTACTGAGTGACAAACGCGGTCCGCTCGACGGCTGTCAAGTCGGTGATCGCCATTCCCATACCGGCAACGTACCCCCCGGACTAGCCTCAGCTTCATGATCGATTCGACAACGGGGACGACGTCCGAACCTCCGACCACGTTGTGTGAGGCATTCCAACGCAACGCGGCGATCGACCCGGACGCCGTCGCGCTTCGCACCCCTGGCGACACCCAGACAATGACGTGGCGCGAGTATGCGACCAACGTGCGCCGGGTCGCGGCCGGCCTGGCCGGCCTCGGGGTCCGCCGCGGCGACACGGTTTCGCTGATGATGGCCAACCGCATCGAGTTCTACCCGCTGGAAGTGGGCGCACAGCACCTCGGGGCCACCTCTTTCTCGGTGTATAACACGCTGCCCGCCGAACAACTCACGTACGTTTTCGACAATGCCGGCACCAAAGTGGTGATCTGCGAGGAGCAGTACGTCGACCGGATCCGGGCCAGCGGCGCGGAGCTGGACCACATCATCTGCATCGACGGTTCCCCGGAGGGCGCGCTCTCGCTGGACGATCTGCACGCCGCCGGCAAAGAAGACTTTGATTTCGAGTCGACCTGGCGGGCGGTGCAGCCCGACGATGTGGTCACCCTCATCTACACCTCCGGGACGACGGGAAACCCCAAAGGGGTGGAGATGACGCACGCTCACCTGCTGTTCGAGGCCCAGGCCCTGGAAGCCGTTCTGGGCGTTCGGTTCGGTGATCGGGCGACCTCGTTTTTGCCGACGGCGCACATCGCCGACCGCACGATGTCGTTATACAACCAAGAGGTGTTTGGGGCCCAAATCACGGTGGTCTCCGATGCTCGCGCGATCGCGGCGGCATTGGCCGACACGCGCCCAACCATCTGGGGCGCCGTGCCCAGGGTCTGGGAAAAGCTCAAGGCGGCAATCGAATTCGCCGTGGCCCACGAGCAGGACGAGGCCAAGCGCCAGGCTCTGCAATGGGCTATGTCGGTTGCCGGGAAACGTGCCGCGGCGCTGGTTTCCGGCGAGCCACTTTCAGATGAGGCGGCCGCCGAATGGGAGAAAGCCGATGAGCTGGTGCTGTCTCAGCTGCGTACCAAGCTGGGACTTGACCAGGTGAGGTGGGCGGTCTCCGGTGCGGCCCCGATTCCCAAGGAGACGATGGCCTTCTTCTGCAGTATCGGCATCCCGATCGCGGAGGTGTGGGGCATGTCCGAGCTGAGCTGCGTTGCCAGCGTGAGTCATCCAGCTGAGGCGCGGTTGGGCAGCGTGGGCAAGCTGCTGCCCGGGCTGGAGGGCAAGATCGCCGAGGACGGCGAATATCTGGTGCGCGGACCGCTGGTGATGAAGGGCTATCGCGGCGAGCCGGCGAAGACCGCCGAGGCTATTGACCCCGACGGCTGGCTGCACACCGGCGACATCCTGGACGTCGACGCCGACGGTTATCTGTGGATCGTCGACCGGAAGAAGGAGCTGATCATCAACGCGGCCGGAAAGAACATGTCGCCGGCCAACATCGAGACCACCGTGATGGCCGCCTGCCCGATGGTCGGCGCAATGCTTGCGATCGGCGACGGCCGCCCGTACAACACCGCGCTGTTGGTCTTCGACGCCGATTCGGTCGGCCCGTATGCGGCGCAGCATGGGCTGGCCGACGTCTCTGCCTCGGCACTGGCAGCGCACCCTGAGGTGATCGCCCGGATCGCCGCGGGGGTGGCCGAGGGCAACGCCAAACTGTCCCGGGTTGAGCAGATCAAGCGCTTCCGCGTGCTGCCCTCCCTGTGGGAGCCCGGCGGTGACGAGATCACCTTGACGATGAAGCTCAAGCGGCGGCCGATCATGGCCAAATACGCCGCCGAGATCGAGGAGTTGTACGCGAGCGAGCCGGGTCCGCAGGTGCACGAGCCCGGCAGCGCATCGACGGCACAACCGGCGTGACGGCCTAGGGGCGCTTTCCGGGCTGGGGCTGGTTCCGGTGGGCGAGCAGTGCTGTCGCCAATCCGCGTCGCCGCACATCGTGTCCGACGCGTGGCAAGTCCGATGGCTTCATGACATTCCGGAACTTGTTCTCGGAGGCCGTTTCTGGTGCGTCATCGCAGGACGCGGAAAGAAACTCGGCCGGCAGAGCCAATTTGCAGATCGTGCGCACAGTGAGTAGGTACTGGCGAACGAAGGAACCCGTCGTGTAGGGCAAGTCGTAGGTGACGCACAGCGCGCGGACCCGTTCGCCGATCTCGGGTAAGCGATTGCTCGGCAGGTCAGGGAACAGGTGATGTTCGATCTGGTAGCAGAGGTTTCCGCTCATGAAGGCCAGCACCCGTCCGGCCCGGAAGTTCGCGGTACCCAGCATTTGCCGCAGATACCACTCCGGTTTCGTCTCGTCCTCCAAGACCGAGGCGGTGAACTTCTCAGCGCCGTCGGCGAAGTGCCCGCAGACGATGACGATGTAGGCCCACCCATTGCGAAGCCCGTTCGCCACCACGTTGGCTCCCAGTGTGCGACGCCACCGCCCGCGACTCAAAGCAGGAAAGAGAACATAATCTTTGCCAGCTTGGCGGACCATCTTGTTGATCATCGTCTTGGTATGGGCCGATTTGCCGGCCGGTGTCGTTTCGCGGGCCTGCACCGAGTACAGGCCGTGCATCGCGACACCCCATTCGAAGGCGATCGCAAGCAGCACTGCGCGCAACGGCTGCAACAGGTTGCTCGGCCGCCACTCCTGGTCGCGGGTGACCCGCATGACTCCGAAGCCGAGGTCGTCGTCCACCCCGACGACGTTGGTGAACTTATGGTGTCGGTGGTTGTGCGACGACATCCAGTGCGACGAGGGACCGACCATGTCCCATTCCCAGGTAGCAGAATGGATTTCCGGGTCGTTCATCCAATCCCACTGACCGTGGGTGATGTTGTGGGCGAGTTCCATGTTCTCGATGCACTTGGCCACGGCCAGCGCGACGGTTCCGATAATCCAGCCGACCTTGGTTTTGCTGGCGAGGATGGTCAGCCTTGACGCGACCTCGAGGCCGCGCTGAAAGGCGATGGTGCGCCGGATGTATTCACGGTCCTTAGCACCGCGCGACTCCTCGATGTCGCAACGAATCGTGTCCAGCTCGGCCGCGAGCGCGACGACATCCGCGTCGCTCAGATGGGCATATTCGGGTACTTCGGTGATGGCCATCGACGCTTACCGGGGTGTGGCCGGGGTGGCAGGCGGCCCTAGCCGCGCGACAGCGCGCAACGGCCAGCCGAACAGCTTGGGCATGTGCTTGAGTACCTGCTTTATCGGCTCTACGCCGGGCGTCTGACCGTGGATTGTCGGTGTCGCTCGCAGACTCTACACGGCGGGCGTCACACCGGGGTCTCAGCACGATTAAGGTGGTCCTATGCCGCTTGAAGGGGAATACGCCCCCAGCCCGTTGGATTGGTCACGCGAACAAGCAGACAAGTATGCCGAGTCCGGTGGAACCGACGCCGCGGATATGAAGGGCATGCCCATCATTCTGTTGACCACGGTGGGCGCCAAGACCGGCAAGCTTCGCAAGACGCCGCTGATGCGGGTCGAGCACGACGGCCAGTACGCGATCGTCGCCTCGCTGGGCGGGGCGCCGAAGAACCCGGTCTGGTACCACAACGTCGCCAAAAACCCGCGAGTCGAGCTGCAGGACGGCAGCGTGACCCTCGAGTATGACGCCCGCGAGGTATTCGGCGACGAGAAGGCCGCCTGGTGGGAGCGGGCGGTGGCGGCCTACCCGGACTACGCCGACTACCAGAACAACACCGATCGGCAGATTCCGGTCTTCGTGCTCACCCCTGTGCGATGAATTTGCAGTTGGGTGGCACCATTGATCGGTGTCCGCCGAACTGAGCCAAAGCCCCGGCACCCCGGGTAGTGGGCCGCTGCCTCTTCTCTCGGCGGCCGAAATCGACGCGGCGGCGAAGCGAATTGCCGGGGTGGTAACCCCCACGCCGCTACAGTTCAGCGACCGGTTGTCCGCGACGACCGGCGCCAGCGTCTACCTCAAGCGCGAAGACCTGCAGGTGGTGCGCTCATACAAGTTGCGTGGCGCCTACAACCTGTTGGTGCAGTTGTCGGAGGAGGAGCTGGCCGCGGGCGTGGTGTGCTCGTCGGCGGGAAATCACGCGCAGGGATTCGCCTATGCATGCCGGTCACTGGGCGTCCACGGTCGCGTGTACGTGCCGGCTAAGACGCCGAAGCAAAAGCGTGACCGCATCCGCTATCACGGCGGCGATTTCATCGAACTGATCGTGGGCGGATCGACGTACGACTGGGCGGCGGAGGCTGCGTTGGCTGACGTGGCACGCACCGGCGCCACGCTGGTCCCGCCGTTCGACGACCCGCGGACCATAGCCGGGCAGGGCACGATCGCCGTCGAAATACTCGACCAGCTCGAGGACGAGCCGGATCTGGTAGTGGTGCCGGTCGGTGGTGGCGGTTGCATCGCCGGTATCACCACCTACCTGGCCGAGCGGACGACGACCACTTCGGTGCTGGGTATCGAACCGGCCGGTGCCGCAGCGATGATGGCGGCGCTGGCCAACGGAGGTCCGGTGACCCTGGACCACGTCGATCAGTTCGTCGACGGTGCGGCGGTGGCCCGAGCGGGGAAGCAGACGTACGCGGCACTGGCCGCCGCCGGCGACATGGTGTCGATCACTACCGTTGACGAGGGTGCCGTGTGCACCACGATGCTCGAGCTGTATCAAAACGAGGGGATCATCGCCGAGCCGGCGGGCGCGTTGGCCGTCGCCGGACTGTGCGAAGCCAACATCGATCCGGGATCTGTCGTCGTGTGCCTGGTCTCCGGCGGCAACAACGACGTGTCCAGGTATGGCGAGGTGCTGGAGCGCTCGTTGGTCCACCTGGGCCTCAAGCACTATTTCCTGGTCGACTTCCCGCAGGAGCCCGGGGCGCTGCGCCGCTTCCTGGATGGCGTCCTTGGGCCCAACGACGACATCACGCTGTTCGAATACGTCAAGCGCAACAACCGGGAGACCGGTGAGGCGCTGGTCGGCATCGAGCTGGGCTCGGCCGCGGACTTCGACGGCCTGTTGCAGCGGATGCGGGCGACCGAGATGCAGATCGAGACCATTGAGCCCGGCTCGCCGGCCTACCGCTATTTGCTGTAGCTGGTGCGGGTGGCAGCGCCGCGAGGTTCACCGTCGCCCAGACGCTTCCTGACTCAGCGGTCCTAGGCGTCGACGTTTTGGTTACCGGAGGGATTCGACGGCCAATTTCGCCTCCGCCAATCCGGCACCGGTGGCGTTGCGATATTCCTGGATCGCCGCGATCGTCTTGCCCGCGCGGACAAGGTCGACCACCCCAGGTGGCATCCCGTCGACGACGGCCGCTGCGAACGGGACGTAGCGACCGGGGAAAAGTGCTTCGAGCTGCTTTTCGATGTAGTCGAGACGGGCTCTTGCCCCGTGGTCAATTTCGCTCATGGGACGACCCGGGCTTTCCCTGCGATTTCTGGGGTGGTCATGAGCGCAAGCTACCCGAGTCGGCACGCCGGTGCGGACTGGCCGACGAGCTCAAGCGGGACCGAGGCCGCCGAGATCACATGTGGCCGCCAGGCCCCATGTGGTGGTCCATCCCCATGTGGTCGCAGCAGGACATCGCCGCCGAACCCATGTGATGACCGGCCCAATGTCCGCCAGTGGTCCAGCTCAAAAGAAAGCCCGAGAAGAATATGACCGCGACGATGAACACGGATCCAGCAGTAATGCCCACCCATGCCAAGGCCCGGTTCAGCCCGGCTGGTCCAGCAGCGCCTGACGTCACAGTCGTAGTGCTCGATTCAGATGCTTCAGCCACGATAGGGTCCACCTTCCTGTGTTATCGCCGGACTGGTTGATCGAGGTGCGTGGGGCACAACCAGCCGGCGTTCGGGATGCCGATACCATACCCCAGTAGGGTATTAATGGCGAATGCGATCTTCGGTTTTGCTAACCAACCAGCTCAAGGGAGTCGTCGTTGGCGCGGAAGATCGGTTCCAGCGGGACAGCGAACCTTTCGGCCATGTCGGCGAGCGCCTTCGACCACACCCGGTCAGCCGAGGCAACCGGTCCACGACCGGGTCCGGTTAGCAGCAAAGCCACCGTGGTGCCCGGCCTGAGGTCATCGAGCAGCGTGCGCAGCGCCGACATGAGGTTCCAGATGATTCGGCCCTGCGGTCGCGGACGGATCTGCACTTGGCTGAGCTTTTTGGTAAAGCAACGATCCGGACCGATGAGGCCGAACCACAGCAGCCGTTCCTCAAATCCCAGTGGCCCGACCAGCGCTCGCCACCGCTGGCGCAGGTCGGCGGCCGAACGCACGGGGTCGTTCGCGGTCTCAATCGGTGGAATCGGCAACAGCTCGCGATGACTCATCACGGCATCATCCTGGTTGCCTGCGCCGCCGGATAGTCAGCAATCCACAGCCCGCAGGATGGCGAACGAATATGGCTGGATCTGGGTGGTCTTGGCACCGGCGCTCGGCGAAGCCGAGCACAACACCACCTCGCCGGTGAGCGGGAGATCCACCGTCTCGGCGCCCAGGTTGCAGGCGACCGCCAACCGACCGCGGTGCATGACGATCCAGCGCTGGTCCTCGTCGTAGTCGATCACCATGTGGTCCAGCCATGGGTCAGCCAAGTCAGTTTCGCTGCGTCGCAGCGCGATCAGGTCGTGGTAGAGGCGGCGCAGTCGTGCGTGTTCACCGGCGTCGGCCTCGTTCCAGTCCAGTTTCGAGCGCTGGAAGGTCTGCGGGTCCTGCGGGTCGGGAATCTCGTCGGCGTCCCATCCGTGATCGGCGAATTCCTTCTTGCGTCCTTCGACGGTGGCACGTGCCAACTCGGGCTCGGGATGGGAGCTGAAGAATTGGAACGGGGTCGACGCTCCCCATTCCTCGCCCATGAAAAGCATTGCGGTGTAGGGAGACCCGAGCACCAGCGCAGCCTTGACCGCCAGCTGGCCATAGGTCAGGTTCTGCGACGGGCGATCTCCGAGCGCACGGTTACCGACCTGGTCGTGAGTGCAAGTGTAGGCGAGTAGTCGGGTAGCCGGAATGCCCGAGCCCTCCGCCGTGTTCAGTGGCCGTCCGTGTCGCCTCTTTCGAAACGACGAATAGGTACCCGCGTGGAAGAAGCCGCTGCGCAACGTCTTTGCCAGTGTGGCCAGCGAGCCGAAGTCGGCGTAGTAGCCCTGGCGCTCCCCGGACACCGCGGTGTGGATGGCGTGGTGGATGTCGTCATCCCACTGCGCGGTCATCCCGTAGCCGCCGCTGCGACCGCGGGTGATCATCCGCGGGTCGTTCAGGTCGCTCTCGGCGATCAGGGACAGCGGACGGCCCAGTTCCTCGGCCAGTAGCTCGGTTTCGGCCGACAGCTCTTCCAGGATGTGGATCGCGGTGGTGTCCACCAGCGCATGCACGGCATCCAGCCGCAGCCCATCGGCGTGGAAATCATGCATCCAGCGCAGCGCGCAGTCGATGATGTAGCGGCGTACTTCGTCGGAGTCGGCGTCGGCGATGTTGATGCCTTCTCCCCACGGATTGCTCGCCGACGACAAGTATGGACCGAAGCGGGGCAGGTAGTTGCCGGACGGACCGAGGTGGTTGAACACCGCGTCGATCAGCACCCCCAGGCCGCGGCGATGGCAGGCATCGACGAACCGGACCAACCCGTCGGGTCCGCCGTAGGGTTCGTGCACGGCATACCACAGCACTCCGTCGTATCCCCAGCCGTACGTGCCGGAGAACGCGTTGACCGGCATCACCTCGACGAAATCAACGCCGAGATCCACCAGGTAGTCCAGCTTTTCGATGGCCGAGTCGAAGGTGCCATCAGCGGTGAAGGCGCCAATGTGCAGCTCGTAGATCACCGCACCCTGGGCAGAACGGCCGGTCCAATCGCTGTCCGTCCAGGCGTGGACCGCCGGCCTCCAGAGCTGCGAGCGGCCGTGCACGCCGTCGGGTTGGCGGGGGGATCGCGGGTCGGGCAGCACCTCGGGATCGTCGTCGAGGAGGTATCCGTAGCGAGCGGTCGGTGTCGCGTTGACAGTCGCCCGCCACCAGCCGTCCGGGCCGCGTGTCATCGGAAACACCTCGCCGGCGATGTCGAGACGGACCGTTTCCGGTTTGGGCGCCCACACGGCGAATTCATGCATCGGCGCGCTCCAGCAGAGCCGTCGGCAACTCGGCGAACAACTCGGCGGCCGACACCGGCCCGGTGACCATTGCACCGGTCAGCACGTCGGTCCACGAACCGTCGGGCACCGCCAACACCGTGTCGCCCCAGCCGATGTGTTCGAGGTGCACCGTCCAGCGCGTCACCGCGACCAACACGTCGGCGCCGCGCCGGAACGCCAGCAGATGATCGGCGGCGGTTCCCGCCGCGAGCACCGGGTGGTAGCCACCGCGCAGGTATGTGTCCGGACGTGCGCGACGCGACTGTAAGGCCGCCTTCACGACACGGATCTTAGGATGCTGCAAGGTCTTTAGTGTCTGCCGTCGGGCAGCGTAGTCGACCCGGCGCCGGTTGTCCGGATCGACCAGGCTGTCGTCCCATATCTCGGTGCCCTGATAGATGTCCGGCACGCCGGGCACGGTCAGCGCGAGCAGCTTTTGACCCAGCGCGTCGTTCTCGGCGTGCGGTTGAAGCCGGATCACCAGCTCGGTCAGCTCGCGCGCCACCGGCCCGTCCAGCACGGCGTCCAGCCAGCCGTGCACCGCACCCTCGAAGTCTGCGTCCGGGTCCTGCCATGACGTGTGCCAGGCCGCTTCCCGTATCGCCTTCTCGCCGTACGCGTGTAACCGGTCGCGCAGCTCGCCGGTGACCTCGCCGCTGGCCGGCCAGACGCCGAAGATGTTCTGCCACAGAAACAGTCCGGTCGCCGGGTCGGGGGCGGGGGTCAGAGTTTCCCAGCGGTCGACGAACTCGGCCCACAGCGACGGCACCTGCGACAGCACACCGATGCGGGCGCGGACGTCTTCGCTGCGTTTGGTGTCATGGGTGGACAACGTCGTCATCGTCTGCGGCCACAATCGGGCGCGGGTCGCGGCGCGCTGATGGAATTCGGCGGCGCCGACGCCGAACCGATGCGGTTCGCCGCCAACTTCGTTCAGCGACACCAGCCGGGCGTCACGGTAGAACAGGCAATCCTCGACGGCCTTGGCCGTCACCGCGCCGCACAGCTGCTGCAGCCGCGCCGCCGGCTCGCCTCCGCCGGCTAATGCGGCGGCGATCACCTGCAGCGGAACGTCCAATTCCGGTGCAGCAGATTGGGTCGCGGCCAGCGCGGCGGGCAGTACCGCCGCCAAGCCGCGGTAATCGCTGCGATAGACGTCGATGTGAGTGAGCAGCGCCGCCACCGCCGCGGGCAGTTGGGGATGGTCGGCGCCGGCCGCTGCGGCAATGCATCGCCGTAGCCTGTCCAGCTCGCTGGCCAGCGTTTCGGTTGCCGCCGCGGTCTTGAGGTCGGCCAGCATGGTCGGCATCTGCTGGTAGTCGACGCCGGCGGATCCGAACAGCGCCGTCAACGCCGGCGCACCGTTCGGATCGACGAAAACCCCGCCGACCTCCCGCAACACGTCGTATCCGGTCGTGCCGGCCACCGGCAGCGTCGGCTCCAACGCCTCGTCGATCGCGAGGACCTTTTCGATCACGATCCACGCGTCGGGTCCGGTGAGTTCGCGCAGTCGGCGCAGGTACCCCGAGGGATCCCACAAGCCGTCGGGGTGGTCGATGCGTAAGCCGTCGACGAGTCCGTCGGTGAACCAACGGGCCACCTCGGCGTGACTGGTGTCGAACACCGAACGATCTTCTTGGCGCAGCCCGGCCAGTGCTGTGATGGAAAAGAAACGACGATACCCGCACCGTTCGTTCTGCCAACCGATCAGCCGGTAATGCTGGCGTTCGTGCACTTGCGCACCGCCGCCATCGCCGGTGCCCGGTGCGATGGGCAGCGCCAGGTCGCCGAGCCGCAGTAGGTCGTCATCTACCGTGAGATCGGCGGCGTCATCGTCGGAACCCAACAGCGGCAGCACGATTCGACCGCGTCCGGAATCCCGGTCGAGTTCCCAGTCGATGTCGAAGAACGGCGCATAGGCCGAGGACTCGCCGTGCCGCAACACATCCCACCACCACGGGTTCTGTTCCGGCTTGTCCACCCCGACATGATTGGGGACGATATCGACGATCAGCCCCATCCCGCGGGCGCGCGCCGCCGCCGACAGTCGTGCCAGACCCTCCGGACCGCCGAGCTCCGCCGACACCGTCGTCGGGTCGGTGACGTCGTACCCGTGCGCCGACCCGACGATCGGGGTGAGGATCGGCGACAGATATACGTGCGAGACCCCTAGCTCGTCGAGATAGTCGAGCAGGTCCTCGGCGTCGGCGAACGTGAAGCCAAAACCGCTCGACTCACCCCGCAGCTGCAACCGGTAGGTGGACAGTACCGGAAATACCATGCGTCACTTGGTCTTACGAAACACGAGCAGAGCCCGCGGCGGCAGCGAGACTTGGTCGCCATGGCTTACGACCAGCTTCACCTCACCGGTGGAATCGGTGGTGTCCAGTTCCGCCGTCCACTCGGTGGCGTAGTCGTCGTTGGGTATGACGAAATCGACCGCGTGGTCATGGGCGTTGAAGCACAGCAGAAACGAATCGTCGACCACTCGCTCGCCGCGAGCGTTGGGCTCGCGCAGCGCCTCGCCGTTGAGGAAGACCGAGATGCACTTGCCGAAGTCGCTGTCCCAATCCTCCGACGTCATCTCGTCGCCCGCCGGCGTCAGCCAGGCGATCTCGCGCACCTGATCGGCGCTGCGGATGGGACGCCCCTCGAAGAACCTGCGGCGCCGAAAGACTGGATGGTTTGTGCGCAACGCGGCGACTTTGCGGGTGAACGCCAGCTGGTCACCGTTTTTGTCGACCAGCGACCAGTCCATCCAGGACAGCTCGGAGTCCTGACAGTAGACATTGTTGTTGCCCTGCTGAGTGCGTCCCACCTCGTCGCCGTGCGCGATCATCGGGGTTCCCTGGCTGAGCATGAGCGTGGCCATGATGTTGCGCATCTGCCGGTGGCGCAGGTCCAGGATGTCCGGGTCGTCGGTCGGCCCTTCGACGCCGCAGTTCCAGGAGCGGTTGTAGCTTTCGCCATCCTGGTTGTGTTCGCCGTTGGCCTCGTTGTGTTTCTCGTTGTAAGACACCAGATCGTTCAGCGTGAACCCGTCGTGTGCGACGACGAAATTGATGCTGGCGCTGGGACGGCGGCCGGTCGCCTCGTAGAGGTCCGACGACCCGGTCAGCCGGGACGCGAACTCACCAAGGGTTGCGGGCTGACCCCGCCAGTAGTCACGCACGGTATCGCGATACTTCCCGTTCCATTCGGTCCACAAACCTGGGAAGTTGCCGACCTGGTAGCCGCCTTCGCCGATGTCCCACGGCTCGGCGATCAGCTTGACCTGGCTGACTACCGGATCCTGCTGCACGAGGTCGAAGAATGCGCTGAGTCGGTCAACGTCGTAGAACTCACGGGCCAGCGTGGACGCCAGGTCGAAGCGAAAGCCGTCGACGTGCATCTCGGTCACCCAGTAGCGCAGCGAGTCCATGATCAGCTGCAAGGTGTGCGGCATGCGGGCGTTGAGGCTGTTGCCGGTGCCGGTGAAGTCTTTGTAGAACCGCAGGTCCTCATCGACGAGCCGGTAGTAGGCCCTGTTGTCGATCCCGCGGAAGTTGATCGTCGGGCCCAGCTGGTTGCCTTCGGCGGTGTGGTTGTACACCACGTCGAGGATCACTTCGATGTCTTGCTCATGGAATGCCCGCACCATGGTCTTGAATTCGGCCACCGCACTGCCGGCCCGCCGGTTGGCGGCGTACTCGTTGTGCGGGGCGAAGAACCCGAAGGTGTTGTACCCCCAGTAATTTCGCAGCCCCAGCTCCAGCAGCCGGCTGTCGTGCAGGAACTGATGAACCGGCATCAGTTCGATCGCGGTGACATTCAGCGATTTGAGGTGATCGATGATCACGGGATGAGCAAGGCCCGCATAGGTGCCACGCAGTGCTTCGGGGATGCCGGGATGGGTCTCGGTCATGCCCTTGACGTGTGCCTCGTAGATGACCGTCTCGTGGTACGGGGTGTGCGGTGCCCGGTCGGTCGCCCAATCGAAGAACGGATTGATCACCACGCTGGTCATCGTGTGCCCGAGCGAATCGACCTGCGGGGGAGTTCCGGTCTCGCCGGGGTCGTTGGCCGCAACGGCCATGTCGTAGGAGTACAGCGCCTGGCCGAACTGGAACACGCCGTCGAACGCCTTCCCATACGGGTCGAGCAACAACTTGCTGGGGTCACATCGGTGACCGGCGGCCGGGTCGAACGGCCCATGCACTCGAAACCCATAACGCTGTCCGGGGCTGACGGTCGGCAGGTAGGCATGCCACACGTATCCGTCGACCTCGTCAAGGGGAATACGCGTCTCGTCGCAGTTCTTACCAATCAGGCATAACTCGACCTTCTCCGCGATTTCGGAGAACACCGCGAAGTTGGTGCCGCCGCCGTCGAAAGTGGCGCCCAACGGATAACTGCTGCCGGGCCAGACGGTGCTCAGCTTCGGCGAAGCTTTGGCAACACCACTGGTTGGGTCTGACGGGGGCATAGTTCGACCTTATCGGCGGCCCGATCTGGTCGCTCTGTTGGCTCTCACGGCCCGCGCCATCGTGGCAGGCGCTAACCGGGCGGTCACCACCAACCGGTGGCCGCCCCGACCTGCCGACCCAATTCATTGGTCATCGTGCGCATGTAGGTGGCGGACAGGTGATGAGCGTCGTGGTATACCAACACGTTTCCCTCGACGGCCGGGCAGATGTCGGGTCGACAGACGGCATCGCTCATGTCCAGTGGTTTGAGCCCTGGGAATTGCTCGACGAAATCGAGGGTGGGGTTGTGGTCGGCCAGCACGTCGGAGCGCTTGATACCGCACGAGATGGCGTCGCCGCCTTTGGCCAGGCAGTCCGACGGGTTGAACGGTTGGCCGTCTTTGACCAGCCAAGGGGTGTCGCGCATGGCGAGGACCGGAATGTTGTTGTCGGCGAACGTCTGCCAGATCCCGATGTAGGTTCCCGGCATCACGTCGCCGGGTTTGATATTCCACGGTCGCGTCGAGGTGGTGAACACGTAGTCGGGGTGGTCGGCGACCACCTGCGCCATGGCCTTGGGCACCCAGTCGCGGCACTCCGGGTACGGCGCGTTGTTACCCATCACCAACGGCATCTTTTCGGTGGACAGTGGGCAGCCCATCTTGAGATAGGTCGTCACCTTGACGTGGTGCGTGCGGCCGAGAATGTCCAGTGCGGTCAACCAGTGCTCGGCGTGCGAGCCGCCGGCCAGCGCGATGGTGCGGGTGGCGGCCTTGTCGCCGTAGGTGCATTTGATCAGCGCGGTGTTGGCGAAGTCGCTGATGCAGCCGTCCCGAGTGGACGGCGGGTAATCGTTCTGGGCTTCCAACACCGTCGGCCGGATGCGCAGCTTGGGCACCCGTACGTGTTTGACGAGGGCACGAGCACCGGGATAGTCGTGGGAGTTGAGCCCAGTTAGCTCTTTGCCGCTGGCGCGTTCGACGTTGACGTGCTCGACCCAGGTGAACGCGGTCGCGGTGAGCGTGACACCCAGCATCGCTACCACCGATCCGAGCACGATGGTGGGGCGACGCAACCGCACCCGCCACGGGATGGACGGGGCGGACTCCGATGCCGTACCGGCCGGTGCGCGGTGCCGCAGTGGGTCTTCGACGAACCGGGTGGTCAGATGGGCCAGCACACCGGATATCAGCAATACCGCGGTGCCCTCGACGAAGTTGGCGTGCCGGTGACCGGTGTATGCGAGCCAGAAGATCAGCAGCGGCCAGTGCCAGAGGTACAGGGAGTAGGCCATCGCGCCCAGCTTCACCAGCGGCTCGACCGCCAGCAGCCGGTTGGGCCACGGCAACTGGTCGCCTGTAGTCGGGTGGGCGTACCGGTTTGCGCCGGCCAGGATGAACAGCACGGCGGCCCCGACGGGGACCAGCGCCCATGGTCCCGGGAACTCCTTGACGCCGTCGATCAGCGCACCGCAGGACAGCACCGCTACCAAGGCGATGGTGGCAATCATCGTGCGCAGCCACATCGGCCAGCGGATGTAGGGGACCAGCGCGCCGGCGAGCACCCCGAGCAGCAGCTCCCAGGCCCGCGCAAAGCTGTTGTAGTAGGCGGTCGCCTGGTTGGCCTGGTGGGCAAAGATCGCGTAGACAAACGAGGCCACCGCCAGCGCGCTGAGCAGCAGCACGAACGTCATCCGCAACCGGTTGCCGAGACGGCGCCGGAACAGAAATGCGAATCCGAAAATCAAAGCCAGGAAAGCGATATAGAACTGGCCCTGCACCGACATCGACCAGATGTGCTGCAGCGGACTGACCGCTTCACCGGCCCGGAGATAATCGGCCACCGTGCTGGCCAGCTCCCAGTTCTGGTAATAGCCGAGGCTGGCCAGGCTCTGGTCTGCGAAGGTCTCCCAGCGGGTCTCTGGCTGGATCAGGATGGTCAAAACCGCGCACCCGGCCAGCACCACGACAAGAGCCGGCAGCAACCTACGGACCAGCCGAATCACTTCCGGCACGGGCGATAATGCCCCGGCTCGGCCCCCAGTCGGGTTCAGTGCCGCGCGAAGCAATTTGCCGCCGAAGAAGAAGCCAGACAGTGCCAAGAACACGTCCACCCCGCCGGAAACCCGGCCGAACCACACGTGGAACATCGCGACCAGCGCAATGGCAATGCCACGCAGCCCGTCGAGATCGTGACGATAGAACCCTGCTTTCCGGTTTCCCATTGCGGACTGGGCGGATTCCGCAATGGCGGCGACGGCCGGACGGGTCGGGGAGACTGTCATGATTGACAGACAATCTACCCAACCCGCCGACCGCCGACAGCGCGCTAATGGCGCGCCGTTGACTTCCCGGTCAGGAGTCGATGATTCGGGTCAGATACGGAGTCATGCCGTTGGTGCGGGCCGGCGAGACCGTGACGGCAGGCTCGGTGGCCTCGATCATCTGACCGTTGCCGAGGTACATCGCGACGCTCTGAGTGCCACCGGGGCCGTAGCAGAGCAGGTCACCGGGCCGTGCTTGTGCGGGAGCAACTTTGCGGCCGACGCTGCACTGCTCGCCCGACGTCCGCGGCATCTTGAGCCCGGCGCCGGCGTAGGCGTACTGGATCAGACCTGAAGCGTCGAACCCGACCACGTTGGCCTTCAGCCCGGTGCCGCGGGTTGGGCCGGCGACGTTGCCGCCGCCGTACAGGAACGGCACACCGCGCTGCGCAAGCGCGCGTTGAATCACATAGCTGGTCGATTGCTGGTAGCCCACCAGCGACGGGTTCGGGTCAGCGGTCGCGAAGTTGGGGCTGAGCATCGGTAGCGTCAGCAACAGGGCCAGACCGATCGGGACTGCGTAGCTGCGTCTCATGCGGATCACCTCTCTGTGGCTTCAGCGCGGTGACTTCGCGCATCCGCCGTCATTCCATGCCGGTTCACCACAGAGACTCGTGTGCTGGCCCGCCCCGTTGGGGGCCGCACGCCGCCACCTAATGCCCCTGAGGACATGGCAGAAGACGTCGACCCTCGGTGAACCGTTGAATTCACAACAGTCACTACAGACACTTTGGCAACAAATAGCCGCGGGTGCCATAGTGCAGGTGCTTCCCGAGGGATTTTTTGTCGTAACGTGACCGAACGGTGACCGCTTATTGGGTCTTATTGGACCAAAGCTCAATCTGCTGCGGGCAGTTGTGATTTCGCTCTCATCCGGACTTTCGCCAAACGCGTCGCCGGATCAACCTTGCCAGTGCCAGTACGGCACGCTGAAGGCGGTCAGGGCCGAGCCCGCCACCGAGGTCACGACGAGGATGCCGAACGCCAAGAGCGGCCAGAAGGACAGGTACCAGCCCCTCAACAGGGAAACCACCGGTCCGATGAGAGCCGCGGAGATCGCGGCGCCGACACCGCCCCACACCACCGGGTAAATGTAGAAATCGACGCCGTAGGGCACCGGCGGGCAATCGTCACCCGTACACACGTCGGTGAGGAAGCCGAAAAGCCGTGCATACCAATCCGTCGTAATGGCCAGGACAACCAGTGTGACCAGCGTCGCGACGGCGCAGGTCACGTCCCACGGAACCAGTCGCAGCCGCAGTACCGGTGCCGGGGAGGGGGCTGAGGAGTGAGCATCGTGGCCCGCGGAGGGGTCAACGGGCTGTTGCGTCGGGACCATGGTCGTTCAATGCTGACCGAGGCTCAGGTCGTGGGCAAATCGGTGGACTCCTTTACCCTCGTTCTCTATGGTCGCGGAGACACCCGGGCTCACCGCCGAGCAGATCAGCGCGATCGATGCGGCGCATTTATGGCATCCCTACAGCACGATCGGCGGCTCGAACGCCGGCGCAGTGAGGCCGAATGTGGTCGCGGTCGGCGCCCATGGCGCCCGGCTGACGCTTATCCGCGACGGCAGGCCGATCGAAGCGCTCGACGCGATGAGCTCCTGGTGGACGGCCATCCACGGGCACGGTCACCCGGCGCTGGACGCGGCGCTCGCGGCGCAGCTGGCGACGATGAGCCACGTCATGTTCGGCGGGCTGACCCATGAGCCCGCCGCGCGGTTGGCCCAACTGCTTGTCGACATCACGCCCTCGGGGCTTGAGACGGTTTTCTTCTGCGACTCCGGATCGGTGTCGGTGGAGGTCGCGGTCAAGATGGCGCTGCAGTACTGGCGCGGCCGCGGCCGGCCCGGCAAGCGGCGGCTGATGACCTGGCGCGGCGGCTACCACGGCGACACCTTCACCCCGATGAGCATCTGCGACCCCGAGGGCGGCATGCATTCGCTGTGGGCCTCCGGAGAGAATTCCGTCCTGGCGCGGCAGGTGTTCGCCCCACAGGTACCCCGCGACTACGACGCCGCCTACAGCGCGGCGTTCGAGGCGCAGCTGGCCGATCACGCCGACGAAGTGGCGGCCGTCGTCGTCGAACCGGTGGTGCAGGGCGCCGGCGGGATGCGCTTCCATGATCCGCGCTACCTGGCGGACCTTCGGGAGATCTGCCGGCGGCACGACGCGCTGCTGGTGTTCGACGAGATCGCCACTGGATTCGGCCGCACCGGCGAGCTGTTCGCCGCCGACCAGGCCGGCGTCAGCCCCGACATCATGTGCGTCGGCAAGGCGCTCACCGGCGGATACCTCAGCCTGGCCGCGACCCTGTGCACCACCGACGTCGCGCACACCATCAGCTCCGGTGAGGCCGGGGCGTTGATGCACGGGCCTACCTTCATGGCCAACCCGCTGGCCTGCGCCGTATCGGTGGCCAGCGTGGAGCTGCT
The DNA here is from genome assembly GCF_035570115.1 of Mycobacterium sp. Lineage (GTDB taxonomy): Bacteria > Actinomycetota > Actinomycetes > Mycobacteriales > Mycobacteriaceae > Mycobacterium. The sequence goes on along the minus strand of NZ_DATMLH010000099.1, from coordinate 3,754 downwards.
GCTCGGCCAAGACTGGCGATCGTCAGTTGCCGCGATCAGCGCCGGGCTGACAGCAGGCCTGGAACCGGCGCGGGCATTGCCGTCGGTGACCGACGTCCGGGTGTGCGGGGCCATTGGCGTCATCGAGTGCGACCGCCCCGTCGACCTGGCGATCACCACCCCGGCGGCCTTGGACCGCGGGGTGTGGCTACGGCCGTTCCGCAACCTGATCTACGCGATGCCGCCGTTCATCTGTACGCCTGACGAGATCGCGCAGATCACCTCCGCGATGGTCGAGGTGGCGCGACTGACCGGCTCTCGTAGGCTTTAGTGCGATGACGCAGATCGATACGTCACCGCTGGCCTGGCTGGAGGCGGTGGAGCAGCAGCGCCGGCAGGCCGGGCTGCGACGCGCGTTGCGCCCGCGTCCGGCAGTGGCCACTGAACTCGACCTGGCGTCCAACGACTATTTGGGTCTTTCCCAGCACGCGCAGGTCATCGAAGGCGGAGTCGACGCGCTGCGCACTTGGGGTGCAGGTGCCACCGGTTCGCGGCTGGTCACCGGTGACACCATGCTGCACGGGGAACTCGAGGCTGCTCTCGCCGAATTTGTTGGCGCCGCAACGGGTTTGGTGTTCTCCTCCGGATACGCCGCCAACCTGGGGGCGGTCGTCGGATTGTCCGGCGCGGGTTCGCTGCTGGTGTCAGACGCCTACTCGCACGCCTCGCTGGTCGACGCCTGCCGGCTGTCGCGGGCCCGGGTGGTGGTGACGCCCCATCGCGACGTCGACGCCGTGGACGCGGCATTGGCGGCGCGGGACGAAGAGCGGGCGGTCGTCATCACCGAGTCGGTGTTTTCCGCTGATGGTGCGCTGGCTCCGGTGCGCCAGCTGCACGAGGTGTGCCGCCGGCATCGCGCGTTGCTGATGGTCGACGAGGCTCACGGCCTGGGTGTGCGGGGCGCAGGCGGACGCGGGCTGCTGCACGAGCTGGGACTGGCCGGCGCGCCGGATATCGTGATGACCACGACGCTGTCCAAGGCGCTCGGCAGCCAAGGTGGGGCGGTGCTGGCGACTTCGCCCGTGCGCGACCACCTGATCGACGCCGCCCGGCCGTTTATCTTCGACACCGGTCTGGCGCCGGCGGCCGTGGGCGCCGCGCTGGCCGCGCTGCGCGTCCTGAGCGCCGAGCCGTGGCGACCCGAGGCGGTGCTGCGGCACGCGGGCACGTTGGCGCAGATCTGCGAGGTGTCCCAGGCGCCGCAATCGGCGGTGGTCTCGGTGATCCTCGGCGCGCCGGAGGTGGCGTTGGCCGCCGCCACGGCATGCCTGGACGCCGGGGTTCGGGTGGGCTGCTTCCGGCCACCGACCGTGCCGGCCGGTACGTCGCGGCTGCGGCTCACCGCGCGGGCGTCGCTGGATGCCGACGACCTCGAGCTGGCCCGCACGGTGCTGACCGACGTGCTGTGCGCGGCACGGCGTTGACGGTCCTGATCGTCACCGGAACGGGGACCGGGGTCGGCAAGACCGTCGCGACCGCGGCCCTCACGTCGGCGGCGCGGCAGGCCGGGGTCGACGTCGCGGTGTGCAAACCAGTCCAGACCGGCACCGAGGCCGGTGACGACGACCTCGCCGAGGTGACCCGATTGTCAGGGCTTACCAAGGTGGTCGGGCTGGCCCGTTACCCGCAGCCCCTGGCGCCGTTGGCCGCCGCCGAGCAGACCGGGACGTCATTGCCCACCCGCAGCAACGTGCTGAAACTCATCCGCGCGCTGGACCGTCGGGGACAGTTGACCCTGGTCGAGGGTGCTGGGGGCTTGCTGGTCGAACTCGCCGACGCCGGCGTCACGTTGCGGGATCTCGCGGTCGACCTGGGTGCTGCGGTGCTGGTGGTGGCCACCGCTGAGCTCGGCACCCTCAATCACACCGCGCTGACCGTGGAATCGCTTGCCTCACATGGAATTCCGTGTGCCGGACTGGTGATCGGCACGTGGCCCATGCGGCCGGGCGTGGTGGAGACCTCCAACCGATCTGCGCTGGCACGCCTGGCGCCGCTGCGCGCCGCACTGCCTGCCGGTGCCGCATCGATGAAGGCCGGCGAGTTCGCGGCGATGAGCGCGCAAGCCTTCGACCGGGAATGGGTAGCGGCGCTGGTCGGCTAATGGTTCATTCGATCGAGCTGCTCTTCGACCACGACACCGAGGCGACGATCCGCCAAATCTGGGAGGACTTGGCAGCGGCGGGCATACCCAGCCAGGCGCCGGCCAGTCGTCCGCACGTGACGCTGGTGGTGGCCGAGCGGATCGCGCCGGACGTCGATGCGCTGCTGCGGCCGGTGGCGCAGCGATTGCCGCTAGGGTGCGCGGTGGGGGCGTCGCTACTGTTTGGCAGATCCAACGCCGTGCTGGCCCGGCTGGTCGTGCCGACGGCCGAGCTTCTCGCGATACACGCTGAGGTGCACCGGATCTGCGGCCCCTACCTGCTGCCCGGCCCGATGCCGAACAGCCTGCCCGACCAGTGGACGGCGCATGTCACGCTGGCCCGCCGAGTTGGGGGAGCCCAACTCGGGCGGGCCTTGCGCATCGCGGGTCGACCGTCAGCGATAGACGGCACCATGGCAGGTTTGCGCCGCTGGGACGGCAGCAAACGCGTCGACCACCTGATCAGCTGACCTACTGACCGCTGCTGCCGGGGCTGGCGCCGCTGCCGGCGGTGTAGGACGCCTTCCCAGTACCGGCCAACGCTCCGCCGGCCACGATCAGGTATTCATCCCGGATGGGTTTGTCGGCGAAGAAGTCTTCGAGGATCTCCCGGGTCCCTGCGGCATAGCGTGCCTGGGCGGACAGCGAAGTGCCCGAGATGTGCGGGGTCATCGCCTCGTGCGGCATGGTCCGCCACGGGTGGTCGGGCGGCGGCGGTTGCGGGTACCACACGTCCCCGGCGTAACCAGCCAGCTGACCGCTCTTCAGCGCCGCCACGACCGCGTCGCGCACGCAGATCTCGGCCCGAGCGGTGTTGACGATGTAGGAGCCGCGCCGCATCGACGCCAGCAGCGTCTCGTCGAACAGGTGATACGTCTGGGGGTGCAGCGGAGCGTGGATGGACACCACGTCGACGGCGCGCACCAGCGACGCGGCGTCGGGATGGTAGGTGACGCCGAGTTCCTTTTCGACATCTTCGGGCAGCCGGCGGGTGTCGGTGTAATGCAGATTGACGTCGAAGGGGGCCATCCGGCGTAGCACGGCCTGGCCGATGCGGCCGGCGGCGATCACCCCGACATCCATGCCCTCGACGTCGTAGGAGTGTTCGACGCAGTCGGCGATGTTCCAGCCGCCGTCGGTCGCCCACTTGTGCGACGGGACGAAGTTGCGCACCAGCGCCAAGATCTGCATGACGGCGTGCTCGGCCACGCTGATGCTGTTGCAGAAGGTGACCTCGGCGACGGTGATCCCACGGGCAATCGCCGCGTCGAGATCGACGTGGTCCGAACCGATCCCGGCGGTGAGGGGCAGCTTCAGATTGGGGGCTTTGGCGATCCGCTCGGCGGTCAAATAGGCTGGCCAAAACGGTTGGGAGATCACGATATCGGCGTCGGGCAGTTCGCGTTCGAACTCCGAGTCCGGGCCGTCCTTGTCCGACGTCACGACCAGTTGGTGACCGCCGCTTTCGAGGAATTTGCGCAACCCCAGGGCGCCAGACACGCAGCCCAGCAGCTCGCCGGGAGTGAAATCGATGCCCGACGGGCTCGGCACGCTCTGGCCGCCTGGATAGCTCTG
>NZ_DATMLH010000098.1:0-6048 GCF_035570115.1 Mycobacterium sp. | reverse complement strand
AATCGACAACGCATCACAACTGTCTGGCGCGTGCAACGATCAACGGCATGAGCATGGCGGGAATGGGTCTGATGGGTCTGGTCGCGGGTGCGTCGACGGCGGGCATGTTGGGGGTCGTGAGATTGGTGGGCGACACCTGGTTGCCGCGGCTAGCGGCAAGCTCTGAGCACAAGCACGAGATGATTGCCACCATGCATTCTCGGCGGCACGACTCGGTCCAAAGCTGGCGATCCGGCTTGGCGAATGCCCGAGATACCTATCGCCGATGGGCTGCCGGGTCCCGCGATGGCGACGCGCCCAACGTCGTCGGCGACGAGTGGTTCGAGGGTCTGCGGCCGCACCTGCCCAGCACTGGCGAAGCCGCCAAATACCGCACCGCTCTTGAAGTCAACTGCGACAACCCGACTGTGGCACTGCTGTCGTTGGAGATCGGCCGGATCGAACAAGAATGGGTCGACGAGGCGAAGAGCTATCCGCGCCGAGTGCGAAAGTAACGTCAGCCCTCGGCCCGCAACACGTCCAACGCATGCTGCAGATCCGGCGGGTAGGGGCTGACGATCTCCATCTGCCTTCCGTCGGCGGGATGCGTGAACGCCAAAGAACGGGCGTGCAGCCATTGGCGTTCCAGCCCAAGCTTCTTCGCAAGCTTCGGGTTAGCGCCGTAGGTTAGGTCGCCGCAGCAGGGGTGATGCAGCGCCGCGAAGTGCACCCGAATCTGGTGTGTGCGGCCGGTTTCCAGATGCACGTCGAGCAGGCTCGCGGCGACGAAGGCTTCGACGGTGTCGTAATGGGTGAGGCTATGGCGGCCGTCAGTGGTGACGGCGAATTTCCAGTCGTGGCCGCGGTGGCGGCCGATCGGCGCGTCGATCGTGCCGCTGGACGGATCCGGGTGTCCTTGGACCAGCGCGTGGTAGCGCTTGTCGACCGTCCGCTGCTTGAACGCCCGCTTGAGCACGGTGTAGGCCCGCTCGGAGATCGCGACCACCATGACTCCGGAAGTGCCGACGTCGAGGCGCTGCACGATGCCCTGCCGCTCGTGCACCCCGGAGGTGGTGATCCGGTAACCGGCGGCAGCCAGCCCGCCGAGCACCGTCGGCCCCGTCCAGCCCACCGATGCGTGCGCGGCCACCCCGGCCGGCTTGTCGACCGCGACGATGTCGTCGTCGGAGTACAGAATCGTCATCCCCTCGATGTCGACGGGCGTGTTCTCCAACGGCGCCGGCGGCTCGGGCAGTCGCACCTGCAGCCACGCCCCGGCGGCCAGACGATCCGACTTACCGGCCGGCACCCCGTCCAACTCGACACCACCGTGTTCGGCCAGCGCCGCCGCGGCGGTGCGGGACAGGCCCAGCAGCCGGGACAGCCCGGCGTCGACACGCATACCCGCCAGACCCTCGGGCACCGGCATCGACCGGTCGGTCACCAGCGCCGCTACCGTTGGTCGGCCGTGGACCGGCCAACGGTGCCGTCCTGCGGCTCATCGCCGTCGACGGCTTTGGCCGGCTCGTCCGGCGTCTGGGTGTCCCCGGTGGCGTCGGCGACATCGATCGCGTCGTCCGCCTTCACGAGGCGCCGCTCCTGGGCATCGCTTCGTCCCCCTCGCCGCTGCGCGGCTGGGGGTGCCCCCACTGCATCGTCGCCGGCGCGGCGACGGCCGACGGTGTCGAAGTCGTAGCCCATTGCCGACAGCGTGACCAGCAGGATCGCTCCCCCGACCACCGAAGGGTCGGCGACGTTGAACACCGGCCACCAGCCGATCGACAAGAAGTCGACGACATGTCCCTGCAATGGGCCCGGCGAACGGAAGAACCGGTCGACCAGGTTTCCCATCGCACCGCCCAGGATCATCCCCAGGCCGATGGCCCACCACGGCGACACCAGCCGCCGTCCCATCCAGAAGATTCCGACCACGACACCGGTCGCGATCAGCGTCAGCATCCAGGTGTATCCGGTGGCCATCGAAAACGCGGCGCCGGAATTGCGGACCAGCGTCCAGGTCACGGTGTCACCGATGATCGGCACCGGCTGGCCGGGAATAAGCAGTTTGACCGCCAGCACCTTGGTGACGATGTCCAGCGCCAGCACGACCGCAGCGACCCCCAGCAGCAGGCGCAGACGCCGTCGCGGCGCGGGAGCTTCGGCCTCCCCTACCGTCGGGTCCGCAGTCCCCGGCTCGGCCGATCCCGTTGGTTGGTCAGTCACTCCTACATCATCCACTACACGGATGTGGGGGATGATTTCAGCATGAGCCGCCTCACCGTGATCGCCACCGGTGGGACGATCGCCACTACCACTGACGCAGCGGGGGTGCGACGGCCGACGCGCGGCGGCGCGCAGTTGACCGCCGGCCTGAACGTCGACGTCGTCGATGTGATGTCGCTGGACAGCTCGCAGCTGACCCCGGCCGACTGGGATGTGATCGGCGCGGCGACCCGGGCCGCGGCGGCCGGCGGCGCCGAGGGCGTGGTCGTGACGCACGGCACCGACACCCTCGAGGAGACGGCGTTGTGGCTGGACCTCACCTATGCGGGCGCGATTCCGGTGGTGATTACCGGCGCGTTGCGCAGCGCCGATGCACCCGACGCCGACGGGCCGGCAAATCTGCGCGACGCGCTCACGGTGGCGTCGGACCCCGCTGCTCGCGACCTCGGTGTGCTGGTGTGCTTTGCCGGTCGCGTGCTAGGGCCGTTGGGTCTTCGCAAGGTGGCAACCCAGGACGGCTTCGCCGGCCAGCTGCTGGGCACTATCGCCGATGGCGTGGTGCTGAACTGGCCCAAGCGGCGCGCATTCCTCGGCGAGCTGAGCGCGGCGACAGCCCCGCGGGTCGACATCGTCGCGGCCTACCCGGGGAGTGACGCCGTAGCGATGGATGCCTGTGTGGCCGCCGGTGCCCGCGGCATCGTGCTGGAATCACTGGGTGCGGGCAATGCCGGGGCCGCGGTCATCGACGGAGTACGGCGACATTGCAGCGACGGAGTGCTGGTAGCGGTGTCCACCCGGGTCCCGGGTGGACGGGCCACCCCCGATTACGGCCCGGGCCGTGACCTCGCCGACGCGGGCGCGGTGATGGTGTCGCGGCTGCCCCCGAGTCAGGCCCGGGTGCTGGTCATGGCCGCGCTGGCGGCGCAGCTACCGCTGCACGACGTCATCGACCGCCTGCGCTGAGGCGTTCTCGGTCAGCGCGGCGACGTAGTCCGGCCAGTCCAGGCTGTCGATCGGATTCGCCGCCACGATGGCGCCGGTACCGGATGGACCAGCAGAAAACGTGCGGGCCGGGCCCGGTCCCGAGCTGCGGGTTTCGAACCGCACCGTGACCACGCCGTGGCCGGCGCCTTGCACCCACCCGTGCCCCAAGTCGGGGTGTGTCACATCGTCACCCACCCGCCACGGCGAGGGTTCCGAATCCGGGCCGAACATGGCCGCGGTCGCCGTCTCCACGGAATGCTCCGACTCCGGCTCAGACAGCTCCAAGTCGGGAAACAGCGACTCCTGTCGCACGTCGCTCAAACCCGAGAATCCCACGCCCAGGAGCCGAATCGGGCCGATCTCCTGGGGATCGAGCAACAACCGCCGAGCCATCGCGGTCAGCGCGGCGGCCTCGGTCGTCGCATAGGGCAGCGTCGCCGAGCGAGTCAGCGTGCTCATGTCGGATTTCTTCAGCTTCACCGTGACGGTGCGGGCGCCGCGGCCGTCGCGCAGCAGACGTTGATGAGCATGCTCGGCGATCGATTCGATCGCCTCGCGTAACTGCTCCAAGCTCGTCAAATCCGCCGCGAAGGTGGATTCCGCGCTGATCTGCTTGGCTTCGGCACGCTCGGCAACCGGGCGGTCGTCGACCCCACGGGCCAACCGGTGCAGCGCAGGCCCGATCGTCGCACCCAGGATGCTGGCCACCTCGGCTTCGCTCAGCGCGGCCAACTGCCCGATCGTGTCAATGCCCAGCCGATGCAGCTTCTCGTCGGCCACCGGCCCGATGCCCCAGAGCCTGCGCACCGGAAGGCCGCCCAGTAACGGTTTCTCGTCAGCGCGCCCGACCACCCGGACTCCGTCGGGTTTGGCCATGCCCGAGGCGATCTTGGCGATCTGCTTGCCCGAGCCGGCGCCGACCGAGGCCACCAGCCCGGTTTCGTCGCGCACCCGTCGTCGCAAGTCCTCGCAGAACTGCTCGACCTCGTTCGTCGATGCGCCGACCAGCTCCGGCGGCTCCCCGAACGCCTCATCGAAGGAGAGCTGTTCGACGACCGGCACCACCGCGCGCACGGTGTCGAAGACCCGACGGCTGGCGACTCCGTAGACCACGCCACGCGGCGGCAGCACCACCGCCGTCACGCCGATCAACCGGCGTGCCTGGTGCATCGGCATGGCCGAACGGGCCCCGAACACCCGGGATTCGTAGCTCGCGCCGGCCACCACGCCCCGGCCGCCCAGACCGCCGACCAGCACCGGGCGGCCCCGCAACGTGGGCCTGGTCAGCTGCTCGACGGACGCGAAGAACGCGTCCATGTCGAGGTGCAGCACCCACCGGGAGTCCACAATCTCCGATGCTATTGCGCTAGCCCAGATTGCCCAGGTGCTTCTCGGGGCGCTACGCACCCCGCATCGTCGCTGGGCTAGCGTCTGATTCCATGGCGATGAACTTGTGCCACCGGCTGTGCTGCAGCTCGAACCGCTACTTCAAGGCTGTCGAGGACGGGCTGCTGCCATGGGTCCTCGGCGGCGTCGACTTGGGCGACAACGTGCTGGAGATCGGGCCAGGCTACGGCGCCAACATCCGGGTGCTGATCGACAAAGCCCCGCACTACACCGCCGTCGAAATCGACCCGACCATGGCGGATCGGCTAAAGGGCGCATACGGCGACCGGGCCCGGATCATCAACGGCGACGGCACCGACAGCGGCCTGCCGTCCGAGGAGTTCAGCTCAGTGGTGTGTTTCACGATGCTGCATCATGTTCCGACGCCGGCATTGCAGGACCGGTTGTTCGCCGAGGTGTTCCGGGTGTTGCGGCCCGGCGGCGTCTTTGCCGGCAGCGACAGCGCGGCGTCGACCCTGTTCCGCATCTTGCATTTCCGCGACACCTGCAATCCGGTGTCGCCGGACACGCTGCCGGAGCGGTTGCGGCGCATCGGCTTTGACGATGTGTTCGTCGACGACAACCAGCGCAGGCTGCGCTGGCACGCAACCAAGGCCGGCTGATGGAAGCCGAGACGGGCCGGGGCTCGACGCCTCCGGGCCAACCGAACAAGCGATGGTGGGCGCGGGTTCGCGACGAATGGCGCGCACGGCTCGAACCCGGCGAACAGGCCACGGTACTGGCCTGGGCGGCGTTCACCGTCACCTTCGTCGGCCTGCGGGGGCTCACCCACTGGATCCGTGCCGGGCATGGGCCATCGGGTGGCGGTATAACGATGGGCGGCAAGCACTTCCATCACTACAACCTCGGTATCGCCTTGTTGGCGACGGTGGCAGCGGTGGGCCTACGTGGAACAGAGCGGCAGCGACGCCACCCCATGGCCGCGATCGCCTTCGGGTCGGCGAACGCGATGATCGTCGACGAGCTGGCTCTGCTGCTTGACCTCGAGGACGTTTACTGGTCGACCGACGGCCGCGAGAGCGTCGACGCCGCCGTCGGCCTTATCGCAGCCGGCGGCACGATCGTTGCCGGCATGCCACTCTGGCCGCACCTGCGCCGGGCGCTGGGGTCGGTCCGCTGAACACCACGAGTGGTCAAGGCTAGGACGGAGGCGCACCGTGTTTTCTTCTGAACCGTCGACTGACCCCTGGAATTCTCCTGAGCGGCAGCCGCACCGGCTTCGGCAGGTAGCGGAGTCCTTCGGAGTTGACGCCGACCGGTACGACCGGGCACGGCCCCGCTATCCCGACGCACTCATACAGCGTGTCATCGCCGCCAGCCCCGGCATCGAGTTCCTGGATGTCGGCTGCGGCACCGGCATCGGGGCACGGCAGTACCGGGAGGCCGGGTGCACGGTGCTCGGCGTCGACCCGGACGCGCGGATGGCCGAGGTTGCCAGGCGGAGCGGGATCGAGG
>NZ_DATMLH010000097.1:0-14337 GCF_035570115.1 Mycobacterium sp. | reverse complement strand
GGTGCCCAGCCGGCCGCCGTGATGCGTTAGTCTGTCGTGGCCCGTTGGCGCAGCATTTCTCGCGTGCGCCCCCGTAGCTCAGGGGATAGAGCGTCTGCCTCCGGAGCAGAAGGCCGCAGGTTCGAATCCTGCCGGGGGCACAGCCTCTACCAGTACTTTCGCTGAATGATCCGGCCCGGCCAGACTCGAAAATAGCCTCAGCGTCACGACGATGTCACAACTCCCCCCAAACTCTTCCCGGCATCGCGCAGCGTCTCATCCTGCGAGTATGCGGCCGTCGATTTCTTGGCAGCTGCGGCGCACGGCGACCAGCAGGCGCGGTTCGATAGCGGAAGGTGATGCCTGGTGGCGACCGACCTAATGGTTCTTGCCCCGGTCCTCCCCGGAAATACTGGGCGCACCGGCCCCATAGTGAAGGACCGAACAGAGGGCTGGCGGATTCCTTCGCAAACTGCCGATAAGAAATCCAAAACTGTTGTTAGCCGCGGGGATGCCGACGATTACGCTAACCGGCATGGGCGCGCCGCGAACTCCGCGCATCTTCGTGCAGATTCCGGCGTATCGCGATCGGGAACTTGAACCGACTCTGTGGAGCCTTTACCGCAAAGCGGCGTTTCCGGCGAGGCTCAGAACGGTCGTTTTGTGGCAGCGTGAGCCCGATGACCCGGATTTGAGAGACGTCCGCGATCTGCCCGGCTTAACGATCGTCGAAGCCGCAGCCGCTGTGAGCGCCGGGCCGAACTGGGCACGTCACCAGATTCAGGAATTGGCCGACGGGGAGGACTACACCCTGCTCTTGGACTCACATATGCGCTTTGTGAAGCATTGGGACACAACAGTGATCGGCATGCTGGAGGCTTTACGTCGCCGTGGTGTAGCGAAACCAATTCTCACTTCCTACCTGCCGGCATACGTACCCGGACAGAGTCGGGGGTCATGGGGAAACCAACCGTACAAGATCTACCCGCTATCCCGTGACGAGGGCGTATTGACTCGCTTGACGAGTCACCCGCTTCACGAGTGGTCGGCGTTGGAGGGACCCGTGGTGGGAGAGTACTTCTCGCTGCATTTTGCATTCACCGACGGAGCGTTCAACCGCGAGGTGCCTCACGACCCGCACCTTTACTTCTTCGGCGACGAAGTTGCCCTGGGGCTTCGTGCATACACCTTCGGATGGGACATGTTTCATCCGCATCGGGTCCTTGGGTGGCATGCTTATTCGCGGTCATCACGAGTACCTCATTGGGACGAGCACGCCGAGTGGGGTGAAGCGCACCGCCGCACCTTGGCACGACTGCGGCTGTTATTTAACGCTCGCCCCGAGCTTGCGCACCTCCGGGGCACGGCGCGCTCCGTGACCGACTATGAGCAGTTCATCATGCAGGATTTGGTAGCGGCGCGATGAGCCTCCGCCTAGACCTAGACCGCACCGGCATGGCGTGGAGTGACGGCTATTTAGACGCCGCAGAAACCGAAGAGATCCTCTATGAGCTCAAGTTCGTGTGGTGGCGACGAAGCCAGGTGGTGCGCGCGGGCCAGTCCGGCGGTCTCGAGTCGTTCGTAAGCGCTAGCAGAACAAGCCAGACGTCCGGGCAATGCTGGTTCAATGCTGCGCTCATGTATCACCTACTCCGCATCGAGACGCGCCTGTGCTCGGAGCTGCGGGTTGATCCGACACGCCTTGAAACGTGGCAGGCGGTCCGCTACGGCCCAGGTGAGCGGTTTGGCTTACACCATGATGCGGGCCTTTTCGGATCCGACCCTGCCGGCGAACGCGTGCTCACGGTGGTGTTGTTCCTCGATACGCCTCAGCAGGGCGGCGCGACGTATTTCCCCGACCTGGATCTGTTGGTCGACGCGCAACCCGGGCGGTTGCTGGTGTGGAATAACCTGTCGCCGGACGGCTCCATCGACTCGACCAAGCGGCATGCGTCCACACCTGTGCACTGCGGCACAAAGACAATTCTCACTACTTGGTCGCGGCAATCTTCCGTTCGCTCAGTCGAGCCGTGAAAACCGGTTACGCCGCGGTATGGGCGCGCTAGGGTTCGCAAGTCAGTACCTATTGCATTCTCACATCGGCAGAAGGGTCGACATGGCTGATGACAGCGAGATCGTAAAGCGTGTAATCGCAAAGTATGGACCGACGTTGGACCTCCAACAGAGACCACAGGATCTCATTGACATCCTTCGTAATTTCCGGTTTGACGACGACGGCGGCCTGCCGCCGGGGGGCACCCCTCCTCCGCCGCCGCCACCGCCCGGGCCGGACAGTTTTCACGGAGGCGGTGTCCGCCTCGAGGACGTGATGGCCGAGGTTCTCAAACTGGGTCGGCAGGTCGACCAGAATTCGAACGACCTCAAGGCGATCCGCACCAAGCTCGAGCCGTGACATCGCCGGAACAGTGCAACTCGACAAGGACTAACCGTTCGCTTCGACAAAAGCGTGCTCAAGGCTGAGTTGGCGATGGGATTCCCGGGGCCGGTTCTGGACCAGGATGTAATCGTCGTTCGTGAGTTCGCGCAGCCCGAAGAAGTGTTGGCGCTTCGTGAGGTGTTCGACGCGGCCATCGCCGCCCACGAGGCGGATAACAATTCTCTGGAAGCGCGGAAGCTGCCGTTACGTACGGAGATGCCCGCCAAGGGAATTCTGCGGGCCGTGGGCAGCTCGGCGTCGCAAGTCATCGAAACGATGCATTCACGTATTGTCCGCAGCACCAGGGATGGCTTCGCCGCCGAGGACATACTGCCCGAATTTACGATGTTCTCGCAGATGAGGACGGGAGATTCCCATCCCCTGCACGCAGATGCCGAGCGGCTGACGCCGACCGGTTGGGAAGACAACCACACACCGTGGCGCACCCACGTGAGTCTGCTGTACCTGAATTCCGCCGGAGTGGACTTTCGAGGCGGTGAGCTTGTTCTGCCAGAGATCGGCCGAACGATCCGCCCGTCCTGCGGGCTGTTCGTCTCGTTCCCGAGCGGTCGCAAACACCAACACCAAGTTATGGCCATCGAGTCAGGTGTGCGGCTCTCCTTTGTCGTTTGGTTCACACGGGACGCAAGCCATGGCGAGTGCGGCTGGCCTGCCTAAAAATTTCGATGCGGCCGGGATACTCGGTGGCCACCGGCGGTGCCTACGGGATCGACGGCGCCGCGCACCGCGCGGCGCTTGCCGCCCACGATATCACCGTCGGGGTCTTGGCCGTGGGACTTGATATCCCTTATCCCGCTGGACATTCCGGGTTGCTGCGGTCCTAGAATCCGGATGGCCTCACCTATGTGAGTTTGTAGCCTTTGCGGTGCCCTGGACACGGTGCACGGACTCCTGTCGGGCGGGTCCGCTGACTCAAGATCCGAGCGAGAGTTCCCATCGGACAGGGTCCATCGCCGCGGGGTCGTCCGGGTCGAGTCCTTGGGCGACTAGGGCTCGGCGTTCGTCGTCATCCATATGGTTTTGGACGTGCGGAGGCGAACGGCAACCAGCCGCCGCGCTCGCTGTCGATGGTCTGCCGGTCGCGCGACTGACGCCTGACCCTAAAGTTTGTCAGGATTTTCACATATTTCACTCATGTCGAGTTAAGCTCGATGCCGTCGTCTCATGTGAGCCGGGTCACAACGTGAAATTGGAGCCCATGATGGACCCTCGCCGAATAACGCTCGCCCTCGGCGCGGCTGTCGGCGCTGCTTTCGCGGCCGCGCTGATCGGACTGGCTAACGCTCCCGCGGCTAGAGCCGACATGGGTCTTTTGTACCTCCCCGTCCTCCCCTTGATTTTGGCCGGCGCGTAGGGATTGACCATCGAATCGATGATCGCCCGCCAGGGGTTCGAGGCCCTAGCTCGATGGATAAAGGCTCATCGGGCCTCCGATAGTCGGAAGATGCAGGCAGATGTTGTCGAGCAGCGGGACCAGACCGCCCTGCGCCGCGCCGAACACTTCCAAACCCTGGTGAACTCACTCGACTACGGGGTCGCGGTCGTCGGCGGCGACGGCCGCGTGGAATCCGCGAACCCGGCGGCCGACCGAATATTTGGCACCAGGCCAGAGGTTCTGAAAAATCGGCCAGCCAACAGAGCCCTCGACTTTCCCATCTACGACACCGACGGCCACCTCGTCGGTGTGGACCGGCATCCGCTCACCCAGATCCGGCAGACCGGAACCCCAATCAGTGATTACGTGTTCGGCGTCGATCGCGCCGATGGACAGCGGGTATGGCTGTGTGCAAGCTATCGCCTGCTGAACCCGGACGATCTCCAGCATTCAGCGGTGCTCATCTCGCTCACCGACATCACCGCACAACGCACCGCCAGCGAACGGCTCGCCTACGAGGCCACACACGACTCGCTGACCGGGCTGCCCAACCGCGCCCACGTGGTCACCCTGGTCACCGACGCACTCGAATCCGTTGGCCACCACGTCTTGGCGGCGGTCCTGTTCATCGATCTGGACAATCTCAAGACGATCAACGATTCGCTCGGCCACGACGCCGGGGATGACGTGCTACGGAGCGCGGCACAACGTCTCTGCCGCGCCGTCCGATCCGACGACGTGGTCGCCCGGCTTGGCGGCGACGAATTCCTCGCCCTGCTCATCGGCCAGATCACTCGCCCCGACCTCGACGCACTCGCCGACAGACTCCACGCGACCCTGTCGGAACCGGTCGTCATCGAGGGCGTGACACTCCGCATCGGGGCCAGTATCGGAATCGTTGTGATCGACAACAGCGACCCGCGCGGCACGGCAGAGATCCTGCGCGACGCCGACACCGCCATGTACGAGGCCAAAACCACAGGCCGAGGCAAAAGCCACTACTTCACCGAGCAGCTGCGAGACCGAAAGCGACTACAGCCCACCAACTGACGGGACTCGCTCACCGGCGCTCTGAGGGCCTGGCAGGCTCACTTCTGAAGGGCGGGGTCAATTCCGAGAGTTTTCGACGCCAGGGTGGTCCTGAAACAAACCGTCACCATGCTAAGGGCAGAAGCGCAGATCTGAAGGCGGCAAGTAGCCGCAGTTCGGAGTCGATGGTGTCCAGGTCACGCATAGAAGCTGCTGCGAGTGTCACGACGGTGTCACACGTCATCCAAAACTCGCCGGCCATACCCCTATGGACGGGTTTGGACTGCAATGGACCTTTTGGCCTGAAATCGTAAGTGAGGCACCATGTTCCGGTTCCCGGCGTTGGCATCCCGTGGACGGCTGCGCCCCCGTAGCTCAGGGGATAGAGCGTCTGCCTCCGGAGCAGAAGGCCGCAGGTTCGAATCCTGCCGGGGGCACCATCCTGACCAGTATTTTCGCCAGAATCACCGGCGGCCCGGCCAGAGCCGAAAACACGCTCAGTGACACGAGGATGACACAAGTCTCATCGAACTGGTGGTGTCCAGTCGTCCCAACACGGACCGAAATTGATCATGGAAAGACGATCGGTCTCGGCCCCGCGACAACATCATCGACGTCGGTGGCGGCGCGCCTCGACGCTCGTCGACTCCCTCCTCCATCTATTACACTTCCGTTGGCGCAGATCGGCCTCAAGCGAGGGAGCGATATGACCGAGGCAGCCGAGGTGGATGCGGGCCTGCGGCAATCGCGCGAGCAAACCGTCCTAGCGCATCTCGAAGCAGAAAATCGGCAAGACGTCGCGGCGACGCTCGCGACATTCAAACCCGGTGCCGCGCGAACGGAATTGCCCGGGGAGGTCGCCGACGGTCCTGACGCGGTCGCCGCGAGCTACCGTGAACTCTTCACCGCTCTTCCAGACATGCACTTCGATATCAAGCCCGGCTCACTGTGTCACCACGGTGACCGCGTGATGACTGAGACGTGCGTGACGGGCACCCACCGCGGACCCTTTCGCGGCCTGCCGCCGACCGGCCGCCGCCTCGAATGGCCGATGTTGTTGATCTTCCAGTTCGATGGCCCCGACCTCGTTAGCGAACGCGTCTACTACGACCGCCTCTCGCTGTTCATCCAGCTCGGTGTCGCTCGCGAACCCAACACCCCGACGGGTCGGATCATGACTCTGCTTAACCACCCCGTGACGGTCGCGCGAGCGGCGCTGCGTTCGCGCAGGATCGACGATTCGTAGCGCCGCGAGATCTTGATCAGGTCCAACAGCATCGCGATGGAGTGCCTCACCGAATCCCCCACGTTCAGGCAGCAGCGGCGATCATCCCGCCAGTCACGGCGGCGGCACCCGCCAATCCCACACCGACACTCCACTGCCGGACACGATGAGCGGTACGGCAGTTGCTGATCATCAGACCCCTTGTCGCTTGGTGTCCTGAACCTAAAAAGAACCTAAGGATTACTGAGGTTACCTAAGCTAAATACCAGTAAAGGGCCGCCCCAGAAAGGTCCAAGCAATGCGGCAACACATTCACAGGCAGCGATCCATAACGCCGAGCGTTTCATGGTCGATCAGGTGTGGCCACGATGACTGGGGTGACCCAAGACGGCAAGATCAACGGATCCATAGCATGATTCCGACCATGAAGCACGTGATGACCATGGCGCTGATCGCCATCGCCATGCTGGCCGCGCCGGCAGCCCACGCCGACCCTGATCCCCACAAACCCGACTTGGGTGCCCATTACTGCCCGGGTGGCGTGACGCCAGACCCATCGTCCCTCGGGCCCGCTTGCGACGGCGTGCCCTACCCGGACGGCTCGTACTGGCACGCTACACAGCGCGGCACGTCGACCTCCTTCGTGGTGGTGCAGTGCCTCGTGCCCGCTCCCCCGCCGGGTCCCTTCGCCGGTCTTGTGCCGCAAGTGCGCGGGCCGTTACCGGCACCACCAGGCAGCTGCGGTCAGTAGCGGCATCAGGTTCTGGAAGTGATGTTCGTAGCCGTCGACAGATCGCGTTGCCTGACCTAGTTGTCACTGGCGCTCGGCTGTTGAATTATGTTGCGGACCTGGCATTTTGACGACTCATCAGCGCTGTCCGCATTCGGCACCTGTTATTCGACCGTTTTGGCCTGAGCGGGTCAACCCCGTTGGTACGGTGCGCATGAAGCTAAGGAGGCGCAATGGGGCGCAACACTTACGCGTTGGTAGCCGCGGCGATGGCGATGGGTTTGGTTGCGTCGGCGTGCCACAGTTCTCCTCATTCGGCGACCACGACAACGTCACAAGCCATGGCAACGCAACTGCAATCGCTGATACCCACACCGGCGAACACTCAACGCACCGACGGACCCACCTCCATTCCAGACAACGGCATCCATATGCACTTCCTGGTCAACGGATCGGCGACCGGCGTTCTGGACGCGTTCAAGACCGCGCTCGAAGGTAAGGGTTGGGCGGTGACCGTCGTGGCATCAGGAGGCTGGGGAGGAGCCGGCGGCGCCACCTACACCGGGACCCAGGGCGACACCTACGGCGTGTTTAGCGGCGGAGGCACCGGTAGCACTACCGACGTCAGTGCCTGCGCATGGTCGTCGAAGCCCTCGAATCCCAACTGCGGTGGCGGCAACCGACAATAACGGCGACGACTGGCTCGCCGCGGATTCGCGGTCACGTCGTGGTGAGCGTCAGCATCCCGCGAAGCTTTTGCCAGCTATTGGCCAGGCCGGGATGCAAACGCAGGCCACCTACCTGATCCTCGTTAACCCAGCGCAGCTCAGCGCTTTCCGCACAGCCCACCACCGGCAGCAGCTCGGCGGCGTCGGCGATGACAGTGGTGTATGTCCAATGGGTGCCGAACGGCACCGCGGTGACCACCGAGGCGCGTAGTTCGATCTGATCGGGGCGGACGCCGGTTTCTTCGTAGGTCTCGCGGATCGCGGCCTGCTCGTAGGTCTCGTGGCTGTCCCTGGCCCCGCCCGGCAGCCCCCACGTGCCACCCTGGTGGCTCCATATCGACCGCCGCTGAAGCAAGACGGCGCACGAACCGTCGGGTGCCGGGGCGCGCAGTAGGAGCCCAGCAGCCCCATGCCGGCCCCAATAGCGATTACCCGTGGCCGAAACCACCCACCCGTTACCGTCACCGCGCACACTCCCACGATATGCGCCGGTCCCGCGCATATTGCTAGGCGCGCGAGCGGCAATTAGTGAAATGCGAATAAAGAAAATACCAACCGCACATTAACGCTCGACAACATCAACCAGATCCGCGTAACCCGCCGAGAGACATTGTTGTTCAACGCTTTTGATCTAGAAGGCGCGCCTCAGGTGGTTACCTGCACCGGGGGAAACCACGCAGTGGTTTACCTGGTCCCACCGCTTCGCCGCGGCGGCGTCGCAGGTGGCGCCAATCCCGTTGTCTACACCCGGATTACGTACTTCTTACGCCGGACGCTCGAGAAACGGCCTGCACCGTGCCTACCGCAGCAGAATTGGGTGACTTGCGCCCTTCTGCCTGGTCGTTACGCTTCGTCAACAGACGCGCCCTGAGGTCAACCCGATTGAAAGCGAGGATCGATGCAGAAAGACCTACGCGTTAACCCGGATGAGTTGGGCGCCGCGGCCACTCGTTGGCAGATGATCAGCGCCGGTCTGGGTGCGGGCGATACCCCACCGGTCAACCTTGCCCGGACCTGGCCGAGCGAGGCCGCGACTGACGGAATCCATAGCCAGGCGGCCGCCGCCACGGCGGCGTTCCAGACACGCATTGGTGAGACCGCCGCAGCGTCCTACGATGCCGCCAACGTGTATCCAAACCACGAGGCGACGCTGGAAGCAGGCGAATTCAAAGACCTGATCGGCGCGATCACATCCCCGATCTCGAATATCGCCGGCGTGGTCTCCGGGTCCATAGGAAGCCTCAACTCCGTCACCGGGGTGCTCGGGAGTGTCAGCAGTGCGGCGGCGTCGACCTCAAGTTCCCTCGTCAGCAACCTAACCGGCACGCTGACTCATGCCGGCGGCCCCTCTCATGCTCCCGCGGTGCCGGTATCGGCTGATACTGCACCGACGCCTGGACCGACTGCATCAGTGCCGGTGCCAATTGACCAGCCGCCCAAAGAATTTGGAAGCGGAGGGGTCGTATGATCCCTACGCTCAGCCAGGTTGAGGCTTACACCACCAATCACCTGGTCGAGGCCGCCGAGTATTGGGATCGCCTGGCCGACCAGTGGGAGGATGCCCACTGGCAGGTCCGCAACCAGGCCCATGCGCTGGACTGGCAGGGTGTCGGCGGGGATGCGTTGCGGGCGCGCACAGCATCCGATTACACCGTTGCCAGCAACCACGCCGAGCAACTGCGCAGTACCTCACGCATCGCCCGCCAACAGGCCGGCGAGTTGGAGCGCCTA
This sequence comes from Mycobacterium sp., assembly GCF_035570115.1. Lineage (GTDB taxonomy): Bacteria > Actinomycetota > Actinomycetes > Mycobacteriales > Mycobacteriaceae > Mycobacterium. The sequence goes on along the minus strand of NZ_DATMLH010000097.1, from coordinate 5,082 downwards.
CGCGATCGGGTTCTCTACACGGCCGAGGACGCTGACAACGCCGGTTTCACCGTCGGGGAGGACCTGTCGGTCACCGATACTCAACCGAGCCGCACAACCGCCGAGCTGGCCGCTCGTCAAGCCCAGGCCCAAGTTTTCGCCGCAGACATTCGCAGCCGGGCGACTGCGTTGGTCGTGGCTGATACCGAGGTTGCGGGCAACCTCACCGCGTCCGCTGCTGGCGTTGGCACTACCACCTGGTCGTAAAGAGGAGTCGCGCAGTCAGTTTCAATGCGATTTCAGGATGACGATCGCGCTGTCGAACTTTTTGAAGGGCTTGAACGTGTCTGCGGGAACGCCGAAGACGGCGGACAACACCCGGGGTGGAAGCTTGCTGAGAGACTCGCCTATGCCGATGTTGTCCTTGGATTCAGGCGCACTGGTGTTCTGGATGATCACTATTTTCATGTCGCCCGGGCCCCGGTTCTCGAAGTAGTGGAAGGAACCCTGGGGTGCGAACACGACGTCGCCGACATTTTGGTCGAAGCTCTCGTGGTTGCCGTTTCCGTCGACGACAACCCAGGCCGCGACTCCGCTGGTGACGATGTTGATCTCCCACGCGCTCGGGTGCCAGTGGGGCTCGCGGATACCTCCGGGCACCAGCGTGAGCTTCACGATGCTGGCCGCTTGACCCCTGAGTATCGGGAAGTTCTCTTCGTCCGCCTGCTGAAAAAAGCCCCCGTCATACCTGTTGACGGGCGAATCGCCGAGATGGAACAGGTGCGACTTCGAGGTGATCGTCTCAGCGGGTATGCGGGGATCACCAAACCGTGCCGCATCATCGCTGATTGGCTCTTCACGATCAGTGCGATAGCCGGCGACAAAACGGTCAACGCCTACACCGGTAGCGGCTGCCCCGGCGGCCAGGCCCGCTCCACCCAAGACCTTGCGACGATTAATCGGCATCCCTATCCTCGCCGTCTTTATTTGTGTGATCGCAGGATGGTGACTGCGTTGTCGAACTTTTTGAAGGAGTTGAACGTCTCTGCGGGAACGCCGAAAACAGCCGACAAAACTGTGGGCGGAAGCTTACTTACGGACTCGCCTACCCCGATGTTGTCTTTGTCTTCAGATGCACTGGTGTTCTGAATGATCAGCACTTCCAGATTTCCCGTGCCACGATTCTCGAAATAGTGGAAGGAACCCTGCGGCGCAAACACGATGTCGTCGACGTGGGCGTCGAAACTCTCGTGGTTGCCGTTCCCGTCGACGAGGACCCAGGTCGCGACTCCGTTGGTGACCAGGTTGATCTCCCACGCGCTGGGATGCCAATGCGGCTCGCGAATAGCTCCGGGCTGCAACGTGATCAGCTGGATGCTGGCCTGCTGACCCGTGAGTATCGGAAAGTTATCTTCGTGCGCCTGCTGCTGTGTCCCCCCGTCGTACGTGGTGGGGGCCAGGGCGTCGAGATGGAACAGGTGCGACTTCGAGGTGATCGTTTCAGAAGGTATGCGCGGATCACCAAACCGCGCCGCATCCTCAGTCATTGACTCTTCCTTGTCAGTGCGATAGCTGGAAGTGCCGCACCGGGATGGTATCGCAGCGGTCAGGATCGGTCTACCGGTCGGATGCCGGGCTCCATCGAATCTCGCCGCAGTGGAGTCGAATTCATCCGGCGCACAACCGCACCCCGGAGTCGGTGATCTTCGTTGGTTCGCCGGGTCAGTTCACGGCACCGCGGGTCACTTGCGGCCCGGGCGCAGCGCGATGTCGCGACAACAGCCGCGCCGCTTGACCCGGTGCACCGAGTTGGAGCATCGCGGCCAACGCCGTTTCGAGCACCACTTCTTGTTGCACCCGACTACCGCCAATCGACGGAAGCCCCGCGAGCGATTCGAGGAGATAGTCGAGCGCGGCGCGCGGCTCACCCTGCGTCAACGCAATGAGACCCTCTCCGATGAGCCGCAACGTCGTTGCCTGCGCATCGGTCGCGCCTGGAACATCGATCGCCCGTATCGCGGCCGGATCATTCGCTGCGGCCAGTACCAGCAGCGCGTGGAACGCGATAAACGGCGTTTGCGGCGCATACGCAAGCGAGCCGACCTCGGCGAGCAACGGCATCGGATCGGGTGGCGTCACCCAGTCCGGATGCAGCCGCGCCCGCCATGCGAGCGAACCGGCATCAACCAGACAGCGCACGTCCTTCGACCGGGGCGGCGCAAGAAACGCGGCGTACCGACGCGCCGCGGCCGCCGCGTCTCCCATCGCGAGCTCGTGCAGCGCGGCATGCCACTGAAAATGCGGCAGGTAGCGCTGCGTGCTGCCGTCGCTCGGGATCCAGTCCGTCAGCCATTTCAGCCCGGCTCCATGCGCGTCCGTCTCGTAGTGCACGTGCGTCAACGCATGTGCGGCGTTGCCGTTGCCTGGATCGAGTTCGAGGGCGGCGTCAGCCAGGTCGGCTGCGTCGTACCAGAGGCCCTGCTCCGTTCGGCCGTAGGCGCGCAAGCCGAGATACCATGGCGCCTCGCCGTGCACACCTGTGAAGCGCTCGACGTACTGCCACGCGTCCGGCAACGCGTCGCCGGCCCCCGCGAACGCAATCGACGGCGCGAGCACAAGCAATGCGACCGCGTCGTTCGGTACGCGGTCGAGATGGTCGATTAATGCGTCGGTGCCCGCCGCGTTTCCCTTCTCGCACCACGTAGCGATGGCCTCGACGTGGCTGCGGTCTTCGTCGCTCCCTTGTCCAAGCGCCGCGCGCGCTCGAGCGAGATGGCCGGCGACCGCGTCCGGGCCGCCTGCGCGGTCAGGCCGTTCCGTGGCAATCATCGCGAGCGCGACGTGCGCACGCGCGTGCTGCGGATCGTCCGCGACCGCGGCAGCGAAGGCGACCGATGCGCCGTCTTGGACGGCGAGTAGGCGACGCACACCCTCGGCATAGAAAGCAGGCGCACCACTCAATTCCGGTGCAGTCGTGACGAGACTGGGTGCTCGCACTGGACGTTCGCGCGTGTCGTCGGCCAGCAACTCCGCGATAGCAGCCGCTTGGGCACGGATCTCGGGAATCGCAGTGGTCTCCCACTCCTCGCCTTGGCGGATCGAGCCGAGACAAACGATGTCCGGGACCGTGCCCCCGGCCTCGTCGATGAGGTAGCCGTCCGGATCGAGTCGCACGCCCACGCCGCTCGGGTGCAACGACGCCACGTTTGTGGCCAACAGGTTCGCCCAGAGCGCGGAGCGGTGCAGGGACCGCCGATCCCACGTCGCACCCGTAGCGACGACAACCGCGTCGCCGCGCCGGCGCACTGACCCGTCGCTCGTTGTCACAACGAGTTCCACGCCGTTGCCGTGCAGCGAGACGTCGGCGACCTCGCCCGCCTCGATGACCAGTTGGCCACTGTCGATCGCGGCATGAATCGCGTCGGCAATCGCGGGCGGCATGCGGTGGCGCAGGACGTCCCACTGCCGCAGGTCCTCGCGCAGGAACCGGCGCTGGTCCTCCCACCCCAATGAGCGCCACAGTCGGGCGGTCCGCGGCCGCAGTGCGTCGATCACTTGTCGCCAGTTCGAACCGGTTTCGCGCGCGTGCGCGAGATCCGCAGCCAGCGCGGTGCGCATTTGCTCAAGCGAGACCTCGGCAGCGAGTGCGTCAAGGTTAGGCAACTCTGTCGGCGCGCCTGTAGCGCGGAATCGCCGCGGAAGCGTGCCTTGACGCGACAGCAGCGTGACCGTGGCGCCGCGCGCAATGAGGTGCAGCGCGACATCGACGCCCGTGAGTCCCGAACCGATCACCAAGACGTTTGCGGGCCGACGCGCCCCAAGGGCGGCGAGCGCGCCGGGCGCCCATGGATCCACCACGACCTTGCCGTCGGCGCCTGCCGCCAACACCGGGGCGAAGGCACGTTCCAACGATTCGGGCATACCCCCCTCGGGGCGCCCACACGCGAGCACAACGGTGTCGGCCGATACCGAACGCCCGTCGTGCAGGGCCAGGTGCACGGGTAGGCCCGGCGCCAACCCGACAACCTCGGCGGTCTCGATCCGGATGTCGGCGGCCGCGAGTTGTTCGCGCAGGTAGCGGCCGTACGCAAGACGCGGCGCGAAGCTGTCCGCTGAGGTGACAGCTCGTTCATCGAGCCAACGGCAGAAGTGATCGGGATCGTCTGGCCATGCGGACATGCGTTGCGCGGGAACGTTGAGCAAGTGGGTCGGGTCGTCGGTGCGATACGCCGCGCCGGTGCCAGGACGACCGGAAGCGTCGATCAGGGTGATCTGCGCATCTGGTTTGCGCCGGCGGAGATGTACCGCGGCGAGCACGCCCGCGGCACCACCACCGACGATCGCGACGCGCATCATGGCGGAAGGTTATATCTTCCAGCGGGGTGCGGTGCTTAAGGTGCGCAGCGTCAAGGCGCTACAGGCTGCCTAAGTCGTCGGGTACGTCGACGGCGTGTTCTCGCAGCGCCTCGAGAGGTACCACGTCGAGGGTGCGTTCGTGAGTGGACGCCAGCACCACGGGCGCGGCGCAGCCGTCGCGGTGGGCCAAGAGCCAGTTCCCGGCGGTGACGCACCACCGGTCTCCGGGTACCAGGCCGGGAAAGCGCAACTGCGGCCTGGGCGTTGACAGGTCGTTTCCAATCGACCGTTGGTGCTCAAGGAACTCGGCGGTCACCACGGCGCAGATCGTGTGCAAACCCAGATCCTCCGGCCCGGTCGAACAGCAACCGTCGCGGTAGAAGCCGGTGAGCGGATCACTGCCGCATGGTTCCAGCGGCCCGCCCAATACGTTGCGCTCAGACATCGGTTCAGTATCTCGCCCGACGGCGTTGGGCGAGGCATAGGGCTTCGATAGCCGCTTACTGTCCTAGATCGCGACGACGACGTCTTTCACCCGTTGAAGTTGCGCGAGATCGGAACTGGTTGGGATGAGCTGGATTTCGTCGGTGCCGACGGCTTCGAACTTGCGCAGCACCGCGACCAGCTCCTCCTCACTGCCGGCAAACCCGGTAGCCGGCGCCATCGCATCGATGTACTCGGCGGGTATCCAGTTCATGTAGCGCCGCAGATGCCGGTGCACCTGCTGGCGGGCTGCACTGACGGGAC
>NZ_DATMLH010000096.1:0-4531 GCF_035570115.1 Mycobacterium sp. | reverse complement strand
CTCCTGCATGTAGGCGGGGAAGAAGTCGTTGACCACCATCGGCGTGTCACACCCGGTCGGGTGCACGGTGTTGACGCGGATGCTGTGCTCTGCCAGGCCTGCGGCGTAGGCGCGGGCCAGACCGACGACGCCGGACTTCGCCGCGACGTAGCTGTCGAAACCGCCGGACAGGTCGGTGTACATCGGCCGCAGGCCCGACACCGAGCTGATGATCACGATCGACCCACCGCGCCCGCCGTCAATGAGCACCGGGGCGGTGATTTGCAGGGTGTTCCACGTTCCTGTCAGCAGGACGTCGATGCCGTCGCGCCACTCCTGCCGGTTCATTGGGTGCGGGGCGAGGCTTTGGGTCATGACGCCGGCATTCGCGACGACGACGTCCAGACGGCCGAGGTCGGCCACGGCCTCGGTCACCGCCGTGTGGAACGCGTCGTAGTCCCGGACGTCGACCTGGCGCGCGATGATGCGTCGTCCGGTCTTCTCGACGAGCCGAACGGTCTCGGCGAGATCCTCGGGGGTGGACATCGGATAGTGGACGGTGTCGAGTTGACGACAGATGTCGACCGCGATGATGTCAGCGCCCTCCTCGGCGAGCAGTTCCGCGTGCGCCCGGCCCTGTCCCCGCGCCGCCCCCGTAATCAGCGCAACCTTGCCATCCAACGCGCCCATGAATCCTCCTCATATCTATCTATGATGTCTTAGTAAAACATGGCCTGGCCATGAACGGAAGGCTCTGGTGCTCCCGCGGGTTCTGGGCCGCGCCGGGGCTTCGCCGAGACCCGCGATCGAGTGGATCGACCGCTCCGTGGCCGGTCACCGCGATGGTCGTTCCCTCGAACGTTTGACTCATGAACTTTCCCTTTTCCTTGCCCCCAGGGCCGCTGTCACCCGGACAGCCCACGAATTCTGCGGCTTCGTCGGGCGCACCGACACGACGGCGCCGTGTCACCGGGCTACGTTCGGCGCCGCGGCCAACACGGTCGGTCGGCACCACGGTCGCGCGCGGGTTCAGCCGTGGTCGGGGGCGATGTTCTGGTTGTAGCGCAGCAGGTTCTTGGGGTCGTATTCGTTCTTCAGTGCGACCAGGCGCCGATAGCTGGCGCCGTAGGAACGGGCCACGGTCTCGGATGTCTCTCCGGTGGACAAGAAGTTGGAATAGACCCCGGCGGTGTAATTTTCGATCTTCGACCACAGGTCGCGGGTCCACGCGACGTTCTTGTGGTCGTCGTTGGGGTCACGCCACATGGAGGTTCCCAGAAAGCTGAACGCCGCGCCCCGGTTGGGAAACGCCGCGCTGGATTCGGGGATACGGCTGATCGCTCCGCCCATTTGCTCGATGGCCAGGACAGTGCGCGAGGAGGGAACGCTGGCGAAGTGCGCGCCGAATTCGGCGATCAGCTCGTCGCTCAGCTCGTTGAAGAACCCCGACTTCCAGTAGTTGCGCTGACCACTCTTGAACGTGCCGTCGAACATGCAGTGGAAGTCCCGGTAGGACATCTCCTTCTGCGTCACGTCGAGCGGGGCACCGAAGTCGACGACGGAGGCAATGGCCTTTCGGCCCGTCTCGGGGTCGCCGAACCAGGCGGCGAACACCGTCACGCACGGCCCGGTTTCGGGGATGGTGAGCAGGTTGACGGCGATGATCAGATCGTCCTCGGCGTCGCGGGTCTGTTGGCGGTAGTGGGCGATGACGTCGCCGAGCGCCTCCAGGGGGTAGGTGGCCACGCCGACGCCGACCGGGGTGGTGTGGGGGTGCAGGGCGAAGTCGAAGGCGGTAACGACCCCGAAGTTGCCTGCACCGCCGCGCAGTCCCCACAGCAGTTCGGGGTTGTGGTCCTCGTCGGCGCGGACGAGGTGGCCTCCGGGGGTGATGACGTCGGCGCCGATCAGGCTGTCGCAGGTGAAGCCGTACTTGCGCATCAGCCAGCCGATGCCCCCGCCGAGGGTCAGTCCCGCGACCCCGGTGGAGGAGATGTTGCCGCCGGTGGTGGTGAGCCCGAACGCTTGTGTCTCCCGGTCGAATTCGCCCCAGTTCACGCCCGGCTGGACGCGCACGGTGTGCGCGTGCGGGTCGACGTGCACGCCCTTCATCTTCGAGACGTCCAGCACCAGGCCGCCGTCGTTGAGTGCATTGCCGGCGACGTTGTGCCCTCCGGCGCGGATGGCGAAGGGTACGTTCTGGGTATCGGCCCAGCGCAGCACCTCGGCGACGTCGCCGGGCCCCAGGCATTCGATGATCACCCCGGGAGATTTGCTGATCATGGCGTTGTAGATGGTGCAGACGTCTTCGTACTCCGAGGTGCCGGGGTCGAGCACGCGGCCGCGCAGACTGCGGGTCAGCCCGGCCGGCAGGGCGTCGGCGGTGACGGCGGGGAGGCCGGGGTCGAGGTCGGTGCTCATGGCGATGTCCTTCGAGTGTTTTGTGGGGGGTGAATCATCGGTGGGTGACGACGAGGGGCAGTACTTCGGGTCCGTGCAGCATCCCGGCGGGTGCGGTCAGCACCGGTGGGGCGGACAGTTCCAGGCCGGCGAACCGTTCGGCGAGAACGCTTAGGGCGGCTTCCATTTCGGTTCGGGCGAGCGCCGCGCCCAGGCAATGGTGGGTTCCCCAGCCGAAGGGCAGGTCGAAGCGCTGGGTTCGGTCGAGGCGGAATTCGTCGGGATGCTCGAATCGGGCCGGGTCGTGGCTGGCGGTGAGCAAGTTCAGGATGATGCGGCGCCCGGGTTCGACCCGCACACCGTGCACGTCGAACGGTTCGCGGGGAATGCGGACCACGAATCGGGTCACCGGGCGGATGCGCAGGGCTTCCTCGACCGCGGCCGGTACCAGCGCCGGATCCGCGTGCAGCAGCGGCCAGGTGTCGCTGTCGATGAGTTCCAGCACCGCGGAGGCGAGTTGGTATCGGGTGGTGTCCTGTCCGGCGAAGATCAGGTTCACCAGGCTCCAGGCCAGTTCCCGATCAGTCAGGGCGCCCTCGGTGGCCTGCACCGCGATCAACGAGCTGATGACGTCGTCGTCGGGCCGGCGCCGGCGGGCCGCCGCCAGGTCGCCGACATAGTCGGCCAGCCGCTGCAGGGCAGCGTCGATCCGCTCGAAGTGCGGCGCCAAGGGGACCGCGGCCAGCAGATGCAATTCGGTGGCCGCACCGGTGAAGATCCCGATGTCCTCGGGCGGGATGCCGAGCAGTCCACACAGGACCTGCATGGGGAACGGGCTGCTGAACTGTGCCACGAACTCACACTGGGGGCCGTTCCACGCATCGATGAGGGCCGCCGCGGTGTGGTGCATCGCCGAACGGCGCTCGGTGACGTGGCGGACGCGGAATCCGGCGCTGAGCACCCGACGGATCCGGCGGTGCGTGTCGCCGCGCATCGCCACCAGCAGGCCCTCGTCGGCGAACTCGAGCAGCGACGCCGGGCCGCCCATCTGGCGGTACGCACTGGCGTCCTGGGAGTCCAGGCGCGGATCCGAGATCAGTGTCGCGACCGTGGCGTAGTCCAATATCTCCACGCCGCGGCGCGTCCGGCAGATCTGCCCGCCGCCCGCGCCCGCCCAAAGAGTGCCCACGGCGTCGCGGTCAAAGTCGGCGTCGAGCACGTCGACGAACGGCAGATCCGCTTCGCGACGCATCGAGACGTCGTTCTTCATGGGCCACCCCTTTCGGCTTCATCTGTATCATAGTTATATATCACAAGGCATACGGTGGATCGTCGTCGTTCGCGTAGGTCACGAGTCCGTAGCCGTAGAACTCCGCCGCGTTGGCCGGGGAGACCGCCCGGGTGCTGGTGCGCTCCAGAGTGATGCGCAGTGCATCGATACGGCGCTGCGAGGCGGCCAGTTCCTCGGCCACCTGCGCCACCTCGGCCGGGTCTGGGCCTGGGTGGCGGCTGCTCAACTCGGCGTGATGGGACTCCTCGGCAGCCACTTCGTCGGCCAGGCGCGCGCGGGCCTCGTTATAGGTCAGCAGGTCCAGATCGTCATCTGTCTCGTCACGGGCGGGCTCGTCGGTTCCGAAGTCATTCGCGCTGTGAGTCATTGGGTCCTCGTTCTCGTCGTATCGGTTCAGGCGGCCCGGGCGGTTGCGCCGAGGCCCGACGCCCACTATCCTAGCTCTCATATCTTACTAAGATATATCTGAGTGGGAAAGGTCCGATCCGGGCACCGGTACACGAGATGGCGAGGAGCAACGATGCCTCTTCAGGACTACATGCAGATCCTGTCGGTCGACGATCACCTGATCGAACCTCCGCGGGTCTTCATGGACCGGCTTCCGCGCCAGCACCTCGAGATGGGCCCGCGCATCATCGAGGACGAGAAGGGCCACCACGTGTGGACCTTCGAGGGACGGCGGTACCCGCAGATCGGTCTCAATGCGGTCGCGGGAAAGGATGCCAAGGATTACGGCACCGAGCCGGTGCGCTACGAGGACATGATCCCCGGATGCTACGACGCCGCCGAGCGTGCCAGGGACATGGATCTCGATGGGGTGCGCGCGGCGATGTGCTATCCCTCATTTCCCGGCTTCGCCGG
>NZ_DATMLH010000095.1:0-7818 GCF_035570115.1 Mycobacterium sp. | reverse complement strand
GACAACCAAAACCCGGGGCGAGGTCGCACTTGTGTCCATGCCGCCCATGATGCCTGATTGTTGCCGCTAGCTGTGGGAACCCTCGCTGGACGGACCTGTCTCAATTCTCGCGCGATAGCGGAAATCGGCGGGCGCCGGGTTCTGGTGGCAACCGCAGTGAGTTCACCAGGTAACTGACGGTGCGGTAGGTGCCCGCGAGCATGAGCAGTTCCAGCACTGCTTCGTCCGAATGCCGTTTGGTGAGCTCTGCCCAAAGCTCGTCGTCGACTGTGCAGTCGTCGTGCAGGCTGTCACACAACCGGATCAGCAGCCGATCTTCGTCGGTCCAGCAGGTATCGTCGGGTCTGCCGACCGTCAACGACGTGATTTGTTCTTCTGTCAGGCCGGCTTTCGCGCCGAAGACGCTGACGTGCACGCCCCACTCGTACTCTGCGCCGCAGGACGCCGTCACCCGGTCGATGACGATCTCGCGTTGCCGGATGGTCAGATGCCCCCGGTCGAGCAACCCCGAGTTGAAGAACTTGAAGAACAGCCGGCGATCGCGGGCCAACGTGGTGAACAACACCAGGGGCGGGCGTCCGCGCATGATCGCGTCGATGGCTTGCGCGATGTCGTCGGGTAACGGCTCGGCGGCTGGAGCAATGCGAGCGCTATCATTTTTGTAGCATGGCATGGTGGCGACGGTAGCTCTCGTGCTACAAAATGTAAAGCATGAATTCGCCCCGCATCGGTTCGTCGGCCCGCGGCTCCCGCTCGGGGCGGCCGATCATGGTGGCCCTCGACGCGCTGGGTCGCCGCGGCGCTCTGCGGCTGCTGTGGGAACTGCGCAACGGGCCGCTGACTTTCCGGGCACTGCAAACGGCCTGCGACACCAACCCCGGGTCGCTCAACACCCGGTTGAAGGAACTGCGGCAGTTGTCCATCGTGGATCACGCAGACGCGGGTTATTTCCTTACTGCACACGGTAATTCGCTGATGACAGCGCTCGAGCCGCTGCAGACCTGGGCGCATCGCTGGGCGGCCGACGCATTCGATTCAGCGCCTCATCTCGGCCCGCCGGAGGGCTAGGGCAGCCCGATGCCGCGGTATCGCCGCAGGCGCGCCGCCATCCGTTCGGCATCTGCCACCCCGCGAAGCGCGTGCAGCTCGGCGGCGATTGCCACGGACAGCCGGCTGCAGAACTCTTTCGGCTCTTCGGCGGCGTCCGGGTGCTCCGGCACGACGACGTCGACGATGCCCGACGCCAACAAATCGGCCGATCGGATCCCTTGTGCGGCAGACAGTTCGGCGGCGTGCGCGGTGTCGCGGAAGACGATCGCGCTCGCGCCCTCGGGCGGCAGTGGCGCCAGCCAGCCGTGCAGTGCGGCCAGCACCCGGTCGGCCGGGACCATCGCCAGGGCGGGGCCGCCGCTGCCCTGACCGAGCAGCACCGACACCGTCGGGGTGTCCAGCGTGACCAGCTCAGCCAGACACCGGGCGATCTCGCCGGCCAGTCCACCCTCTTCCGCCTCGGCCGATAGCGCCGGGCCGGCGGTGTCGATGACGAGCACCAGCGGTAGCCGCAGACCGGCGGCCAACGCCATGCCGCGACGGGCCTCGCGCAACGCCGCGGGCCCGACCAGCCCGCCGACGATGCGCTGCTGGCCGAGGACCACCGCGGGCTGACCGGCGAACGTGGCCAGCGCCAGCAGCATGGTCGCCGCTTCACCCTGCTCGGTGCCGGACAGCAGCACCTGTTCGGTGCAGCCGTGTCGCAACAGCTGCCGCATCCCGGGTCGGTCCGGCCGCCGCGACGCCAGCACCGAGTCCCAGGCCGGGACGTCGGGCAGCGGTTCGGGCGGCGAGGGATCCGGCGGTGGCCCCGCGTCGTCGGCGACCACTTTGAGCGCACGGTCGAGGATGCCGCGCAGCTCCCCGAGCGGCACGACCGCGTCGATCACCCCATGCCGCTGCAGGTTCTCGGCGGTCTGGATGCCAGCGGGGAACGGTTCGCCGTACAGCTGCTCGTACACCCGCGGTCCCAGGAAGCCGACCAGTGCCCCCGGCTGGGCGATGGTGAGGTGCCCCAGCGAACCCCATGACGCGAACACCCCGCCGGTGGTCGGGTGCCGCAGGTACACCAGATAGGGCAGGTGCGCCTGTTTGTGCAGTGTGACGGCTGCTGCGATCTTGACCATCTGCAGAAACGCGACCGTGCCCTCCTGCATCCGGGTACCCCCGGAGCTCGGCGACGCCAACAGCGGCAGCCGCTCGGCGGTGGCACGTTGCACAGCGTCGGTGATCCGTTCGGCCGCGGCGACCCCGATCGAGCCGCCGAGGAATTCGAACTCGCAGACCACCACCGCTACCCGCCGCCCGAACACCCGGCCCTCGCCGGTCAGCACCGATTCGTCACGGCCGGACGTGGCCCGGGCCTCGGCAAGCTCGCGGGCGTACGACGCGTTCGTCGGCACCACCAGCGGCGTGGTGTCCCAGCTGATGAAGGTTCCCTCGTCGAGCACCGCGTCGCGCAGTTCATCGGTCCCGATCCGGCTCACGGGCCTGAGGCTAATAGGCTTGGGCGCATGATTGGTGTGACCCGCGTCGAAGACGTCCTGACCATTGAGATGCAGCGGCCGGAACGGCGCAACGCGCTGAACTCCCAGCTCGTCGAGGAGCTGCGCGAGGCCGTCGAGAAGGCGGCCGGCGAGAATGTCCGTGCCGTCGTCCTCACCGGGCAGGGCACCGTGTTCTGTGCCGGCGCCGACCTGAGCGGCGACGCGTTCGCCGCCGACTATCCCGACCGGCTCATCGAACTACACAAGGCCATGGACGCGGCGCTGGTCCCGGTGATCGGCGCGATCAACGGCCCGGCCATCGGGGCGGGCCTGCAACTGGCGATGCAATGTGACCTGCGGGTGGTCGCACCCGATGCGTTCTTTCAGTTCCCAACGTCGAAATACGGTCTGGCACTGGATAACTGGAGTATCCATCGACTATCTTCGCTGGCAGGCCATGGGCGAGCCCGGGCGATGTTGCTCTCCGCGGAGAAGCTGACCGCCGAGAGCGCGCTGGTGACCGGAATGGCCAACCGGATCGGCACGCTGGCCGATGCGCAAGCCTGGGCCGCCGAGATCGCCGGCCTGGCGCCGCTGGCCATCCAGCACGCCAAGCGGGTGCTGAACGACGACGGCTCCATCGAAGAGCCCTCGCCGGTGCAAAAGGAGCTTTTCGACAAGGCGTGGGGCAGCCAAGATGTGATCGAAGCGCAGGTGGCCCGGGTCGAGAAGCGGCCACCGAAGTTCCAGGGAGCCTGATCGCATGCTGCGCGAGGCGCTACGACTGGCCGCCGGCACCGTCACGCTGGCAACAGGTGGATGGGTGCTGCGCGCGCTCCATGGTGCGCCGGCCGCGCTCGGAGCCCAACCATCCGACATCCGTGCGACGGCCGAGCGGTCGCCGAATTTCCGCGACGGCGCGTTCGTCAACCTCGAGCCTGCGTCCCAGTTCAGCATCGACCGCGAGGAACAGCGGCAGATGTTGTGGGAGGTCGTCGGTAACCGCGGCGCGACCCGGCCAGCGGCGGCGATCCCGTTGGTGACGCCAGAGGCCCGAGCCTTCGAAACCGGTGCCGGCCAGATCGCGGTCAGCTGGTTCGGCCACTCGACGGCGCTACTGGAGGTCGACGGGTATCGCGTTCTCACCGACCCGGTGTGGAGTGAGCGCTGCTCACCGTCCGACATCGTCGGCCCCGGGCGAATGCATCCACCGCCGGTGCCGCTGGACGCGCTGCCGGCGTTGGACGCGATCGTGATCAGCCACGACCATTACGACCACCTCGACATCGACACCATCGTCGCACTGGCTCACAGCCAGTGGGCCCCATTCGTCGTTCCGCTGGGTGTCGGTGCGCACCTGCGTGATTGGGGCATTCCCGACGAGCGGATCATCGAACTGGACTGGAACGAGCAGGCGCAGGTCGACGAACTGACGCTGATCTGCACGCCGGCCCGGCACTTCTCCGGCCGCTTCCTGAACCGCAACTGCACGCTGTGGGCGTCGTGGGCGATCATCGGCCCTGCGCATCGGGCGTACTTCGGCGGCGACACCGGCTACACCAAAAGCTTTGCGGAGATCGGCGCTGAGCACGGACCTTTCGACGTGACGCTGCTGCCGGTCGGCGCCTACAACCGGACATGGCCGGATATCCACATGAATCCCGAGGAGGCGGTCCAGTCGCATCTGGACGTCAACGGCCGACTGCTGGTACCCATCCACTGGTGCACGTTCCGGCTGGCGCCGCACCCGTGGGCCGAACCGATTGAGCGGCTGCTGGCCGCGGCCGACGCCGCGCACATCCAGGTTGCGGTGCCAAAACCGGGGGAGCGGGTCGATCCCACGGCGACGGCGGAATTGGACCCGTGGTGGCGGCTGGTGGATAGACCCTGATGCGCCAACGGATTTGATGGTGTGGAGATAACGAAAGGACGAAACATGGGATTCCTGGACAAGGCCAAGGACCTGTTGGCCCAGAACGCCGACACTGTCGAGGCCGCGATCGACAAGGCTGGCGAGTTCGTCGATTCCAAGACCGACGGCAAGTTCAAGGACACCGTCAACTCGGTGCAGGAGGCGGCGAAGAACGTCTTGAAAGACAACGAGAAAGGCGACCAGTAGAAGTCATCCATGGCGAAACTTTCGGTATCCATCGACGTACCGCTGCCGCCCCAAAAGGCTTGGGAGGATGCGTCAAACCTGTCCCGCTACAAGGAGTGGCTGACCATCCACCGGGTGTGGCGAAGCAAGCTGCCCGAGCAGTTGGAGAAGGGCGCGGTCATCGAGTCGATCGTCGAAGTCAAGGGCATGCCCAACCGAATCAAATGGACGATCGTGAATTACAAGCCGCCGGAGGCCATGACGCTCGATGGTGACGGCGTCGGCGGTGTCAAAGTCAAGTTGATCGCCAAAGTCAAGCCGAAGGGCCCTGACATCCATGACTCGGTCGTCACCCTCGATGTGCATCTCGGGGGTCCGGCGCTGTTCGGGCCCATCGGCATGATTGTCGCCGCCGCCTTGCGCAGCGATATCCGCGAATCGTTGAACAAGTTCGTCACGGTCTTCGCGCCGGCCTGATCGAGTATGACCCGCCTACGCCCCGGATGGTTGGTTGCGCTGTTCGCCGCGACGGTGTCGGTGAGCGCGTGGCTGCCGTGGTTGAGGACGGGTATCAACGGTGGCGGCTGGGCCAACGCCATCGGTGGCAGCGCCGGCAGCCTGCATCTTCCGCCGGGCTTCGGGCCGGGTCAGCTGATCGTGCTGCTGTCCTCGACGCTGCTGGTGGCGGGCGCGATGGTCGCCAGGGGCTTGTCGGCGAAGCCGGCATCGGTTGCCGCGCTGGTGATCTCGCTGCTCGTCGTTGCGTTGACGGTTTGGTATTACGACGTCAACGTCAAGCCGCCGGTGGCGGCCGCCTACGGTCTTTACGTCGGCGGCGGCGCCGCGAGTGCCGCAGTGGTCTGCTCGGTGTGGGCGTTGGCGTCGTCGCCGCGCGGCGATCGATCCCGCTAGCCGACGCTGACCTGAGCACCTCTGAGCGGCTGAGCACATTGGTCGCAGGTCAACTCCCCGGTGAACGGCTGGCCGCAGCCGAGATGGGTGATCATCACGGCCGGCCCTTCCGGCGCGTGAAACCATTGCTGGCCGCACTGCAGCGCGGTGACGATCACCGGGAAGAGCGCTCGCCCCTTTTCGGTGAGTTGATAACGAGCGCGGGACTGCCCGGCGTGTCGTGACGCGGAAAGCACACCATTGGTGCAGAAGGTCTGCAGTCGGCCGGCCAGCAGTGTCGGAGGTGCCCCAAGCTGCGTCTGGAAATCGGTGAAGCGGCTGGTTCCGAGGAATGCGCACACCAACAGCGCAGCCGCCCAACGGTTTCCGAACACACTCATCGTCTCGGGGAATAACCCGGCCTGATGGGATTTGCCGTCAGCATTGGCTCTGCGTCGGGTGACCGCCTCGGGTACTGACCGCGGCCACGAGCCGCTGGGACCCCAGCGGGCCGTGACCTGTTTTTCGGTTACCACCTCGCTGCACGATCGGCAGGTCAGCGTGGGCGCGAAGTCGCTGTCACAGATCGTGTGGCGCATTCCCGGGAGCCGGTCGACATGCTCAGGCACCCATCGTCGCTCCCACTCCCAGATCGACAGCAGCACCGGCCAAAGGGCCCGTCCGCGTTGGCTGATCAGATACTCGGCACGCACCGGCCGGGCCCGGTAGGCCGTCCGGACCAGCAGTCCGTCATGCGTCAGCGCCCGCAACCTGTTGGTGAGCACCGAGTTCGAGATCGGCAGCCGCCGCATGAATTCGCCATACCGGGTTGCCCCCAACAGCGCCTGCTGGATGATCAGCAGCGTCCACTCGTCGCCGAGTAGACCGAGGATCCGCCCTACGGCATTCGTGCCGCCGGGGCTCAGCGTGGTCGGCGTCACGCCGCCGGGCGCCGACGTCACTCACAGCCCGATCGCGCCGGCCGGGGAGTCGGCGATATGCCAGCGCCGCAACTGTGCCCCCGGTGCCCACGTGGCATGGGTACCGCTGGAAATCCGCTCGGGCAGTGCAAGTTTGCATACCGGACCATCGCTGACTCGTGCGGCGTCAAAGACCAGGCAGTAGGAGCCGTCGGTGTTCATATCGGTGGTCAGTGTGACCAGATAGCCGTCGTCTTCGCCGCTGCCGCCCACCCGTGCAGCCATCGCGGCTTCGCTTCCGTAGACGCCGTCGCCGAACGGGTAGCGCTCTTCTGCTCCGGTGTGCAGGTCATGCTTGACCAGCCCGTCGAACAGGAACCAGCCCGGCTTGCCGGTGGCGGCATAGCTGTAGCGATAGTCGCTGGCCGCGTAATCGGCGTTGATCGTGCCGAATTCGGTAATCGAATCCGATAGTTGCTGTTCTCGCACCGCACCTGTGACCAGGTTGAACCGCCACCGGTGCAGCCGGGCTTGCAGCCGATCCAGCGCCAGGAAGCGAAAGAGCTTGTCCCACTGCGTGCCGCCGGTGTCGACGGGTTGCGGAGCCCCTTCGAAAAATCCGTCCAGCACGATCTCGTCGCCGTCTTCGTAGGCGTTGACGAAGTGCAGCACGAACGTCGGGTCCGCCTCGAACCAGCGGATGTCGCCGGTTCCGCCGCGACGCGGGAGCACGGCGAACCGCGATGGGATGTCGGGATAGAACCGCGGCAGATGTACATCGCGTTCGAGCAGCTTCGGATCCCAGAACAACGGGAAATCGTTGAGAATGACATAGTTTTCGGTGAAAGCCATATCGTGCGGCAGCCGCGGTCCGGGCAGCGGGATGTCGACGTAGTGGGCCAACTGGTTGCTTTCGTCGACAACGCCGTAGTGCATGTACGGGGCCCGCTTGCTGTAGTTGAAGAACAGCAGTTCGCCGGTTTTGGTGTCGACTTTGGGATGCGCGGACACACCCCACTCGGTCGGGAAGTCGCCCTCCCAGGTCTCCTTGCCGAGCGTATTGGCCGAATACGGGTCGAGGCGGTACAGATCACCGCATTGGTAGAAGCTGGTCAGGGCGATACCCCGGTGGACGATGACGTCGGTGCTCGACGCGTCCTTCATCTTCGTGCGAGCCCCCCAGCCCTGTTCACGCTTGGCCAAGTGCAGCGGTTCGGCGAGCCCCGGCCACAGCGGCTCGCCCGCTTCATTCTCGGCCAGGAAACCGTCGGTGCGGATAAAGCGATTGCGGTAGAAGGCCTTTCCATCGCGAAAGCCGATCACATGCAGCATGCCGTCGCCGTCGAACGGGTGATATGTCCGCAACGATGGG
>NZ_DATMLH010000094.1:0-10373 GCF_035570115.1 Mycobacterium sp. | reverse complement strand
GCACATTTGGAACCTCCATCACGCTTCAGGGGGGAAGTCGACGGGATAGGGCTCGGCGAAATCAGCCGATCGTCCCACCGTGGCCCACTTGCGATCTTCGGCGAGGAGGAATTCGTCCTGGCGTATCGAGCCTTCGACGGCGTTCACGCCGAGCGGTAGGTGATAGGGCAGGTCGGTACGCCGCGCCATGCGCACCAGGATCTGGGCCGCCCGAGCCGGATCGCCCGCGGTGATGGCGTCGCTGTTGCGAACCGAATTCATTGCTCCGACGGTGTCGGCGTACTGGTCCGGGATGTCGGCAACCTCCATCGATGACCCAGCCCAGTCGGTGGCGAACCCGCTGGGTTCGACGACGAGAATCTTGATGCCGAACGGTGCCGTTTCAGTCTGCAGAACACGGGAGAACCCGTCGATCGCGAACTTTGCGGCCTGGTACGACGCGATACCGGCCGACCCGCCGACCCGGCCACCCACGGACGAGAACTGAATGATCAAGCCACCGCCTTGTTCGCGCAGCGCCGGTATCGCAGCCTTAGACACGTGGTAGACCCCCCAGAAATTCGTCTCGAACTGGGCGCGGAAGTCCTCGTCATCGCGGGTCTCGATGGGCGCCACGTTGGCGTACCCGGCGTTGTTCACCACGACGTCGAGGCGCCCGAACCGTTCCCGGGCAGCCGCGATCGACACCGCCGCGGCGGCTGCGTCGGTGACATCGAGCGGCAGCGGAAGGATGCGATCCCCGTAGGTGGTCGCCAGATCGGCCAGTTGCTCGGGGCGGCGAGCGGTCGCAGCGACTGCGTCACCTGTGTCGAGCGCAGCTCGGACCAGTTCGCGGCCGAACCCTCGCGACGACCCTGTGATGAACCAAACCTTACTCATGATCTCCTCCAGTTCAGTTCGCGACGGTGCGGGCGTGCGCAGCGGTGTAGCGCTCTCCCACGATCCGCCCGGGCGCGAATATGTCACTCAGATAAGCAACTTCGTCGGTGCTGATTGCGACCGAGGTGGCCGCGAGATTCTCCCGGACGTACGCAACGCGCTTGGTTCCCGGAATCGGTACCACGTCCAACGGTTGTGCCAACAGCCAGGCCAAGGCCAGTTGTCCCGGCCGGCATCCCTTGTCGGCGGCCAGCTCGGCGAGGGCCGCGACTGGTTCGAGGTTGGTTGCGAGGTTGTCGGCCGAGAACCGCGGATTGCTCGCCCGGAAGTCGTTGGAGTCAAACGTGTCACCGGGTTTCAGCTCACCGGTCAGCGCCGATCGGCCCAATGGGCTGAACGGCACCAACGTGATGCCGAGTTCGCGGCACGTTGCGGTGATTCCGCCCTCGACGCGCCGCTCCCACAGTGAGTACTCGCTCTGTAGCGCTGTGATGGGATGCACGGCGTGTGCTCGGCGGATCAGCTCGGGCCCTGCCTCACTGAGTCCCAGCGCGCGGACCTTGCCGGCGGTGACCAGTTGGGCCATCGCCCCGACGGTGTCTTCGATGGGGACACTCGGATCGAGCCGGTGGTAGTAGTACAGGTCGATGACGTCGGTGCGCAGTCGACGAAGGCTCGCCTCGCACGCGGCGGCGACGTACTCGGGACGCCCGTCCAGCACGATCCCGTTGGGGGGATCGTTGACCTTCACGCCGAATTTCGTCGCGAGGACGACGTTGTCGCGGAGGCCATGTAGCGCGGCACCGATCAGTTGCTCGTTGTGGCCAAAACCTCGGACGTTCGTCGCCGTGGCGATGAGAGCAGCACCGTACACATCGGAGGTGTCCAGGAAGTCGACTCCGAGATCGATCGCCGATCGGATCGTATCTACCGACTCACTGTCATCGGCGGCTCCGTAGAACTGAGACATTCCCATGCAGCCCAAGCCGACGGGGCGCACCCTCAGCTCGGAATGCCCGAGCCGCACACGAGCTGAACCCTTGGCCTTTTCGACGGTCATGACCCTCCTGCGTATCTGGTAGTAGAGCTATCACATATGCTGAACGCCACAGCGCGGGATTCATTCCCGAGCCGGCACGTTCCGCAGGAGCAGGAAGGGATCCGGTGCGCCGCGACGCCGCCATCAACCGCGAACGGCTCGTCAGAGCCGCAGAGGAGGTGTTCGCCGAGCGGGGACCGGCCGCCACCCTCGGCGACGTTGCCAAAGCGGCCGCAGTGGGTCCGGCGACGCTGTATCGCCGGTTCGCCAACAAGGACGCCCTGGTTCAGGAGGTGCTCGGCGGATTCTTCCGACATCTGATCGACGTGGCGGTCATCGCCGAGCAGTCACCTCCGGAGGCTGGCCTCGACGTCTTTCTGCGGACCGTGGGCGTCGAGCTTGCCGCCAAGGCGGGACTCTCCGCGCCAGTGTGGGGAGAACTCGCGCCCAAAGCTCTCGTCGAGGAATTGCGCCGGCGTTCGACCGAGTTACTGCGACGCGCACAACGGGCAGGTGCAGCCCGCGCGGACGTCACACCCGACGACATCACCGCTGCCGTTTGGGCGCTGCGCGGCGTCATCCAATCCGAGCACACCGACCCGGCTCACTATGGCCATGAGCTATGGCGGCGCCATCTGGAGACGATCCTGCGGGGTTTCCGGAGTGCGCCGGGTTGACGACTATTCGGCGCAGCTATTCTCGACGAAGCCGGAAATGTCCGGGCTATCTGGCAGAGCGCGACGCCGAGGGCGGTGGCCGCTACGTCGTGACATGCTGCACCAGCCGTTCGCTGGTATCCCAGAGGTCGAGCGCCTTGGCGCTGTCGTAGGAGTCGGCGGACGACCTGATTTGCTTCGCTCCCATCCGGGGCCTTCCGGTTTGCTGCGAGCCGGGCGATGCTGGCGCTGTCAACCGCCGCGCCGTTCTTGCACTGCACTGCTCGACCCAGCCGCGGGGGACCCGCGTCGGAACGCGGCCGGACTCGAATTAATGCATTCTAACTTGCATTAGTCTGAGTGACGAACAGCGGCTGTCGAGGGTTAAAGCAAAACAGGCTGCGTCAGTTGGCACGTGCGGTCGACGTCGGGAGCCGCGGGATACCCGATATCGAACTGCGATGGCTCACCGGTGACGCCCAACGGGCCGATCGACGCCGCGGTGACAGCGCCTCGCCAGCCGCGATGCGGCTCGTCGATCTGCCAGGGCTGCGTTCAGCCCCCGGAGATGCCAGGCCTATGCCTCAGCTCGGCGGCGCCGCGGGGTGCTGCCGCCTAGCGCGTGGATCACCAAGTCGGCAAGACGATTAAGAAGTTCCTCGTTGATCGGCTGATGGCTGACGAGGTGACGAAAATGCAATGGGGCGACGAGCATTTCGATTGCTGTGGCGCCGTCGTTGATTGCGCCGTCGGGCAGTTCACCACGCAATACGGCTCGATTGACCATGACACTAGCTATCTCGAATCGAGTCTGAAAATAGCGGGCGCTGGTCTCGGCAATCGCTGGGTCGTCCACCGGCGATGCCAGCGCGTGGGCCATTGCCGCACCGACCGGATCGCTCGTGAATTGGGCGAGCTCGCGCGCGAAGGCGACAAGGTCATCGTGCAGCGAACCAGTGTCAGGGATCGGCAGATGCTGATCCCCGGCCAGCAGCAATGCCTCGACGACAAGCCGTTCGCGAGTGCCCCACCGCCGATAGATCGATGTCTCATGCACGCCGGCGCGGCTGGCTACCTCTGCGAGGCTGAACTGTCCCCATCCGAGGTCGCGCAATACCTCCACTGTGGCGTCGAGCACCGCACTGCGGACACGCGCGGAACGCCCGCCGTAGCGACGGCGCACCGCGTTGTCTTGGTCGCTCACCCGAACAGCATAACGCAGTAAGGCTTGTGTTAACGGTATGAGCGGGATTACATTGAACGCATGATCACTTGCATTACAGATTCTTGACGCACAGCACGCAGGCACGCCGCCGAAGACCGAGCGCTGCCGCAGAGGCACGGCGTGCTGACAACGGCGCAGGCTTTCAATCGGGTGACGCGAAATTTGCTGAACGGCAACCACGAGCTGAGGAGAACAGATGACCTACACAAAGGGGTTGCACGACCTGGGTAACGGGTGTCACGCCTGGCTGCAGCCCGACGGAGGCTGGGGTTTGAGCAATTCCGGGCTGATTGTCGGTGCCGGGTCCTCGCTGATGGTCGATACCCTCTTCGACCTCGCGACGACCGCGGAGATGCTGGCTGCGATCCGCTCGCACACCGCGCGTGCCCCCCTGACGACGGTGGTCAACACTCACTCGGACGGCGACCACTGGTTCGGTAACCAGTTGGTGGCGTCCCCAGGCGTAGAGATCGTCGCCTCCGAGGCGGCGGCCACGTTGATGACCCAGCATGCCATCGACGAGCTCGCCGCCTTACCGAATGCGGAGGGGCGCGTTGGCCAGTACATGACGACGGCGCTCGCACCATTCCGGTTCGACGACATCACGGCGGTCGCGCCGACGCGGACGTTCGGCGGGCGGCTATCGGTGGACGTCGGTGGCCGTGAAGTGCTCCTGATCGAAGTCGGTCCGGCGCACACTGTCGGAGATGTACTGGTGCACGTGCCGGACGCGAATCTGCTATACGCCGGCGACATCCTCTTCATCGACAGCACGCCGATCGTGTGGGCGGGCCCACCACAGCGCTGGATCGACGCCTGCGACCTGCTGCTCGACATGCCGCTCGCCACGATCGTGCCCGGGCACGGCCCAGTCACCGACAAAACCGGTGTCGCCCAGGTGCGCGACTACCTGACTTTCGTCGTCACCGAAGCCACCAAGCGCTACAACGACGGCCTCGACGCCGCCACCGCCGCCGCATCCATCAACCTCGGTACCTTTGCGGGGATGTCGGGCCGGGGACGTCTGGTGCAGAACGTCGCCGCCGTGTACCACGCCCTCGATCCTCAACTGCCCCAACAGCCCTTGCTGAGCATCTTCGACGAGATTGCCGCGATGGAGAGCATCGGCACCAGCACAGCCACGGCCGGTGAGCTCTGATGCGCTGGCTGACCTACCGCCACGACGGTGTCGAACGCGTCGGCATGCTCGACGACACGGACACGGTCCACGGGCTCGCGCCCGGGCCCACCATGCTCGACCTGCTCCGATCACACGACGGTCTCAACGCCCACGCGGACTCAATACTCTGCAGTGCCGACCACACCGCCCCCATAGCCGACGTCGTCGTCTGTGCGCCCCTTCAGCCGCCGTCGATCCGGGACTGCATCGGGTTCCTGCAGCACATGCGGAATTGCGGCGGACCTGCAGGTCTGACGATCGACGGGCGCTACGAGCGGGTGCCTTGCTTCTACTTCACCAACGCCGCGGCCGTGCTCGGCCCGACCGATGACGTCGCCATCTTCCCGGGATCGCACCAGTTCGACTACGAACTGGAGGTCGGCGCAGTCATCGGAAGGGCGGGGCGCGACATCCCCCGCGACAAAGCAGGAGAACACATCGCGGGCTACACCATCCTGTGTGATTGGAGTGCACGCGACCTGCAGCTGGCGGAAATGCCCATGGGGGCCGGTCCGGCCAAGGGCAAAGACGGCGCTACCACTCTCGGACCGTGGTTGGTGACGCCCGACGAACTCGAACCCTACCGTGCCGGAAAAGGTTTCGCGCTGACGATGACCGCATCGGTCAACGGCGACGAGATCAGTCAGGGGCGGTGGGACAGCATCGATTGGGACTTTGCCGACATGATCGCCTACACCTCGCGCGGCACTGAATTGCGCCCGGGTGATGTCATCGGAACCGGCACCGTTCCCACCGGGTGCCTGTTCGAACACTATGCGGCCCAACCCGAATCGTTTCGGGGGTGGCTACAGCCCGGTGACCAGGTCCACCTGGCCGTTGAACTGCTCGGCGATCTGCGACAACGCGTCGTCGCTGGAGTGGCCCCGATACCGCTGTCCACCGGGTTTTAACCAGCTCCCCGAAACCGCGAGCAACTAACTCGGGTCCCAGCGGATCCACCGCAACCAACACGAAAGTACCTAAGGAGCACCAACGATGACTACCACCGCACCCAACCAGCCCATTGACACCGTCGACGTCGCCGTCGTCTCCGGCCCGACATCCCCAGGCACGGTGGGTGACTGGGAACTCTTCTTCGCCCGACGCGCGTTGGCCATGCTGAAGTCCCGCCTGGGCCGCGAAGGATTGCTGGAGTTGCTCAAGCCCGACCTCGACGACTCGGCCGAACACTTCAGGGCGTGGGTCGCTGCCTCGGAAGGCAAGTGGCGGCCGGCGCAGACCGAACTGCGGGTAAAAGGCATCAGCGCCGCGGAATTTCTGGCCTACTTCCATTCAGCCATCCCAGATCAGCCGAGGTTGCTGGCCGCCGAGCCCGAACATTTCGTCATGACACAGGTCGATGACCGCCTCCAGGTGGTCGAAAACCTCGGACCGTACATCACCGACCTCCGGATCCTGTTGACCGACGACGATCAGGCGATTGACGACCTCACGGCCGATTACCCCGTGCGCATGGTGGGCAATGTCATACTCCCCGACGGCACACTTTTCGCACACGCGCTGCACCAGTTCCGTGAAACCGCAGACGGATTCGACGTCGTGTTAGGCATCTACTTTCCCGACGCCGCGCCCGCCGAAGTGATCGAAGGACACCGCCAGCATCTGGCTGTGGAATTCACGAACTGGATCATCGACGCCGGCACATCACTCGGCGGGACCGGCACCTCACCGGTGCCGATCGTCGTGACCGGCACCGAACGCTACACAGGCTGAACCACGCATTTCCGGAATCCGGTTGCTCAAGGAAACGCGCTCTGACGGGCGTCGGAGCGGATTTCATTCATTTGCAGGCGATTTGATCGCCGACTGGAAGAACGAATACAACGTCCACCGGCGGCATTCGGCCCTGGGCTATCAAACCCCGTCAGCTACGCCGCCGTCTAGGAGACTTTTTGTGGTTGGGGGGCTTTCCATTGGCCGTCCAGTGCTTCTTGTTTGGGCCAGTAGAGTCGCTCGAACATCCGGAACGGGCCTTGGGGCGCGGGCAGCCAGTTCGATTCTTTGTCCGTGCCCGGTGAGGTGTTTTGGATATAGAACGTGACACCCCCGTCGGGGTCTTTGGTGAGGCTGTTCAGCATGGGTGAGTTGATCAGGTACCGGTTGATCGGGTTTGCGACCAGCAGGCTGGACGGCAGCTCGTACATGGTCAGCGACCAGAACGCGTTGACCGGGGGCAGCTGGCCGGGCGGGAACCGGTAGGTGTAGTTGTTCGCTCCGGTCAGCGGTGCGCCGGTGGAGTCGTTGGAGAAGGCGGGATACATCGCTTCCTGCACGGAGTTGCCGTAGATTCCGAGCACTGCACCGGCCATCCGGTAGAGGTAGTTATTCCGGAGATAATCGCGGGTGCCGAATAAGTCGCCCGAGGTCACCTGGCCGGTGTCGATTTTGTCTTTTTGCAGTGTGGCGAGTTCGGCCCAGGCGTCGGCCATTCCGGCCTCGATGGCGGTGCGCATCTCCGGTGTCAGGGTGGCGGCGTTGAAGGAGCCGTCGGGTCCGATGCCGATAGAGGCGAACCGGGCCCGCAGGTCCTTCTCCGAGGGCAACGTCGGGGTGTATTTCATAACAAAGTTCAAGATGTTGAAGAACTCCGGTGAGGTCTTCTGCTGATCCTTCGTCAGCGGTTTGACGAAGTCGATCGTCGGGGCGGCGGCCGGTGGCGGTTGGTTCAGGAAAGCTGACAGCGGTTGAACCTGGTAGCCGGCCTGGATCTTCTTGACGTTGTCGATGTCGTCGGGACCGAACAGCTGGGTGCGGTAGCCCACCAGCACGAAGTCGGTGTCGGAACGCATTACATCGTTGATGCCGGCGGGTTTGTCACCGTTCCAGCCCGGTCCGGCGAGCAAATATTTGCCGCCGCCGTTGCCGGTGGTGCGGCTGCCGATATAGGCGAAGTTGTAGGTGTAGGCGTCGACGAACTGGACCGCGAAGTAGCGGCCCGCGTCAATTGGGGGGACGGTCAGCACCAGCGGCTCAGCGCGCAGGTCGGCACCGATGAACGAGTAGGGCGTGTCGGAGTTGGGCGTCGGGATAGCGGTGTCGGCGGGAGTGAACACTCGGGCGGTGTTGTGGATCTGATTCCAGGGGCCCTTGTACTGGGGATCCTGCTGGTCGACGAAATACGAGTATTGAATGCGGTAGTTGTCGGCCATCGGAAAGCCGTAAATGTAGGCGTCCTTGGCGATCTCACGGGCCTGAGCGGGCGTGGGAGTTGCGGTCGTCGACGTCGGCGCCGACTTATTGGCGCCGCCGCAGCCGGCCACCGCACTGACCAGCAGCACGGCAACGCCGAGACCCACCATCCTGCATACCCCGGCCGCCATTGCCCGTCCCCATTCGCCTTGGTCAACCGTGCTCTGTCGATACCAGTTGACCCACGCTACCCAGGACCGCGCACCCGTGACGCTCGAACGCCGAACGTAGTTCCCGAATCACTTCGCCACCGCGGCACCGGCTGTCGATCCCTTCGGGCACTGCGGAGGCGTCTGTGAAGAAACTTTCTCAACTCAGATCAGCCGTGAACTCGCGACGGCGACACCGCGAAGTCCGCGCGATACTGCCGCGGTGTCTTTCCGAACCAGCGCCGACACGAGCGATTGAGGGTGCTCTGTTCGGTGTAACCAAGCAGCGCCGCAATCTGGTTGAGATGCAACCCCGGTTCAGCGAGATATCTCGCCGCTTGCTCGCGGCGCTCCCGTTCGATGAGTTGTTGGCATCGCACGCCTTCGGCAGCCAGGCCTCGTTGCAGCGTTCGTGGATGCATGGCGAGCTGGTCTCCGATGGCCTCCACGCTGCATTGGCCGGTGGGCAGTAGGCGGCGGGCCAGCTCGGCCACCCGTTCGGATAGCGTCGCGGTGCTCGGCAGATAGTGGGCCTCCAGGTACTTGGTGGCGATGCGCCTGGTCTCGGGGTCCGCGCTCTCGATGCGCCTGCCGGCCAGGTGCCGAGGTAGCTCGAGCCCGCACCAGGGCTGTCCGAAGCGCACCGGGCAACCCAGCGCTTCGCTGTACGCGGCGTCCGAGCCGTGTTGTTCGTGCATGAATGAGATTGCGCGGGGCCGCGCCTCCGGGCCGCCCATGAGATGAATCATGCGTACGCCGTTGGCCATGGCTAGCTCGTATCCCTGGAGCACATAGGGAAGACCGGGCCCGATCACTTCAAAAGTGAACCTGACGTCGGTCTCGGCGGTCCCCGAGTGGGCGGTCAGCTGCAACGCAGGGGAGTGGACGTAGAGGTAACTCGCGATCGACTCCAGCCCGCCCAGCAACGTCTGAGCGTTCCGGGCGATCACGGCGATCGGTCCCAAGATGTCCATGCCCTGCCAGCGCGAGAGACGAAGCCCGAAGTCCTGGCAACCTAGGTCGGCAGCGCTGGCCTCCAGCATGCGGACGAACGCCTCGAAGGAGATGAACGCCTCGTCCTCATACTCGACACCCGGCGGGATGTGGAAACGCGACAGGAATGGCTCCGGGTCAGCGCCGAGCTCCCTGACCAAGTCGCTGTAACCCCACAGGTTGGTGGCGCGGATCAGGCTGGCCATTCGATCAACTCCCCGTGTCGGGAAATGACAAAAGTACGTCGCAATCTGTCAAGACCCGCGACCCCGACCTCAACCATTCTGTTTCTACAAAGTTTCTGCAAGGTCCTGCGGACACAGCAGGTAGGAAGCGCGAGGGAAGCCATGAACGCACGACACTTCGACGTCCTGATCATCGGTGCCGGGTTGTCCGGAATCGGTACGGCCTGCCAGGTCAGTGCCGAGCATCCCGACAAGACCATCGCCGTGCTGGAGCGACGCGAGCGCCTTGGCGGCACCTGGGACTTGTTCCGCTACCCCGGTATCCGCTCGGATTCCGACATGTACAGCTTCGGTTACAAATTCCGGCCGTGGCAGGACAACAAGGTGCTCGCGGATGGCGCGTCGATCCGTGAGTACATCGCGGACACCGCCGCCGAGTACGGCATCGACGAGAAGATCCACTACGGCCTCAAGATCGTCCGCGCTGACTGGTCGACGCTCGAGAGCCGCTGGACGGTCACCGCGCTGCACGAGGCGACCGGCGAGACTCGCTGCTACACCTGCGGCTTCCTCGTCAGCTGCACCGGCTACTACAACTACGACGCCGGCTATCTGCCGGCCTTCCCCGGCGTGGAGCAGTTCACGGGTCAGTGCGTCCATCCCCAGCATTGGCCCGAAGACCTGGACTACACCGGCAAGAAGGTCGTCGTGATCGGTAGTGGCGCAACGGCCGTCACGCTGGTGCCGACGATGGCCGGCGACGCCGGGCATGTGACCATGCTGCAGCGCTCGCCGTCGTACATCTTCTCGTTGCCCGCCTTCGACAAGATCTCCGAAGTTCTGGGTCGATTCCTCCC
>NZ_DATMLH010000093.1:0-38946 GCF_035570115.1 Mycobacterium sp. | reverse complement strand
ATCAAGCGCGGCGGGCGATTCCTGTACGCGGTCGTCGAGGCCGACGTGCCGAAGGTGACGATCACGATCCGCAAGTCCTACGGTGGCGCCTACGCGGTCATGGGATCCAAGCAGCTGACCGCTGACCTCAACTTCGCCTGGCCCACCGCGCGCATCGCGGTGATCGGCGCCGACGGCGCCGCACAGTTGCTGATGAAGCGATTCCCAGACCCGACCACGCCCGAGGCGCAGGCCATCAAGCGGGACTTCATCGAGGGCTACAACCTCAACATGGCCACTCCGTGGATCGCCGCGGAGCGCGGCTTCATCGACGCGGTCATCCAGCCGCACGAGACCCGGCTGCTGCTGCGTCGGTCGCTGCACTTGTTGCGGGACAAGCAGTTACACTCGCGAGTCCTCCGCAAGCACGGACTGCTCCCGATCTAGACCGGTGTCACATTTTCAGATGTGTAGAACTCGGCCGGGTCCTGTGAAAATTGGCTCGGCCGCATAATGAACATCCAAACGCCGCCTGGGTGTTTCCCGCCACGGCGATCGGGTATTGACCTGCCATGACAGCCGCCGACACCGCTCGCGACTCCAGGCCCGCAGTGGAGATCTGGCCAGGCAAGGCCTACCCGCTGGGCGCGACCTATGACGGTGCCGGCACCAACTTCGCGGTCTTCAGCGAGGTGGCCGAGCGGGTCGAGTTGTGCCTCTTCGACGCCGACGGAACTGAAACCCAGATCACATTGCCCGAGATCGACTCGTTCGTCTGGCACGCGTTCATCCCGGGCATCGAGCCCGGTCAACGCTACGGCTACCGAGTCCACGGCCCTTACGATCCCGCCGCCGGGCTGCGCTGCAACTCGAACAAGCTGCTGCTCGATCCATATTCGAAGGCCATCGACGGCAACTTCGACTGGAACCAGTCGCTGTTCAGCTACAACTTCGGCGAACCCGACAGCCGCAACGACGAAGATTCGGCTGCCAGCATGCCCAAGTCGGTGGTCATCAATCCCTTCTTCGACTGGGCAAACGACCGCCCACCGGACCATCAGTACGCGGACACCGTCATCTACGAGGCGCACGTCAAAGGCCTGACCCAGAGCCACCCGGACATCCCCGAACACCTGCGCGGCACCTACGCCGCCGTCGCGTACCCGGTGATCATCGAGCACCTCAAAAGCATCGGCGTCAACGCGATCGAACTGATGCCGGTGCATCACTTCGCCAACGACTCCACCCTGATCGACAAGGGCCTGTCCAACTACTGGGGCTACAACACCATCGGATTCCTCGCGCCCGACGCGAAGTACTCCAGCGCCACCACTCCGGGCGGCCAGGTGCAGGAATTCAAGGCGATGGTGCGCGAATTACACGAAGCCGATATCGAAGTCATTCTCGACGTGGTCTACAACCACACCGCCGAGGGCAACCACCTGGGCCCAACGTTGTCGATGCGCGGAATCGACAACGCCGCCTACTACCGGCTGGTCGACGACGATAAGCGTTACTACATGGACTACACCGGCACCGGCAACAGCCTCAACGTCGGACATCCGCACGCGCTGCAGCTGATCATGGACTCATTGCGCTACTGGGTGACCGAGATGCACGTCGACGGCTTTCGGTTCGACCTCGCCTCCACTCTGGCCCGAGAGTTCTACGACGTGGACCGGCTGGCAGCGTTTTTCGAACTCGTGCAACAAGATCCGATAGTCAGCCAGGTGAAGCTGATCGCCGAACCGTGGGACGTCGGGCCGGGCGGCTACCAGGTGGGCAACTTCCCACCGCAATGGACCGAGTGGAACGGCAAATACCGCGACACCGTTCGCGACTTCTGGCGTGGTGAACCCGCCACCCTCGACGAATTCGCCTACCGGCTAACCGGATCGGCCGACCTGTACGAGGTCACCGGTCGTCGGCCGGTCGCCTCTATCAATTTCGTCACCGCCCACGACGGGTTCACATTGCGAGACCTGGTGTCTTACAACGAGAAACACAACGAGGCGAACGGCGAGGACAACAACGACGGGGAAAGCCACAACCGGTCCTGGAACTGCGGCGTGGAGGGCCCAACCGACGACCCCGAGGTCGACGAACTGCGCGCCCGCCAGCAACGCAACTTCATCGCCACGCTGTTGCTGTCACAGGGTGTACCGATGATCTGCCACGGCGACGAGCTTGGCCGAAGCCAGGGCGGCAACAACAACGGCTTTTGTCAGGACAACGAAATCACCTGGATCGACTGGGATCAGGCTGACGGAACTCTGCTCGATTTCACTCGGGTGGTGTCGGCGTTGCGCCGCAATCACCCGGTGTTCCGCAGGCGGCGGTTCTTCAGCGGCCGCCCGGTCCGCCAGCGGTCCTCCCAACCGTTGCCGGACATCGGCTGGTTTCAGCCCGACGGGTCACTGATGGACGACGCGGACTGGGACAGCGGCTTCGGCAAGTCGATCGCGGTGTACCTCAACGGCCAAGGCATCCCGGACCTCGACAATCGCGGGCAGCGGGTCACCGACGACTCGTTCATGTTGTTCTTCAACGCGCACTACGAGCCGATCGAATTCACCATGCCGCCATCCGAATTCGGCGCCAGCTGGGAGCCGGTCGTCGACACTTCGGACCCGGTCCGCATCGTCGGCGCCAAACCAATCGACGCCGCTGAGCCAGTCACCCTGGACGGGCGTTCTGTCCTGGTGCTGCGCGCCGTCCCCTTGAAAAACCCAGCCGAGCCGTAAAAAGAACTGGGCGGCGAGGAAAACCTCACCGCCCAGCCTGTTTCGCGCCTATTCTGCCGACTTCTGACGCGCCTCGGCAGCCTGCTCGGCGGCTCTTGCGGCCGCTGCCTCGGCCTCTTTTTTGGCCACATTGCGCGCGGCCTCAGCCTTTTCTTGCTGCGCCCGGCCCTCTTGGCGCAGACCGTCGCGGTTGGTGACGATCCCGATGATTTCCTTGGCTTTACCCTTGACGTCCTCGATGACGCCTTTGATGGCCTCTTCTGGTCCGCTGCTGCCCACAAGCTTCCTTTCGTTGGGGATGGATCAAGCAGTCATACCCGGGAGCCCGAGACTTCGAACGTCACGTGCGTTGAACAAGTCGCGCTCCGGGTGTGACGATGGTCACGATGGATGACGCTGCGCGTCCCGCATCGTCGCCGAGCTGGGGTTTGATTGCCCGGCTCCTCATCGGGACGCTGCGCGTCCCGCATCGTCGCCGAGCTAGGGCTTGATCCGGGTCTGGCCCGGCGACCACCATCCGCTGCGGGTCGCGGTGCTTAGGTCGAGTTGCGCGGGATGGGCGTCGGCGACGGTGTCGAACTCGCGCAGCGATCCCCAGTCCCGGCCCCAGTCGCGGGACAGATAGGTGGACATGACGTGGGCCCGCAACAACAGGTCGGTGATGCCCAGCAGGCCGCCGTTGACCCCGTCCTCCCAGGTGTCGGTGTCCTGCTTCTTGGCGTTGTAGTCCGGTGTGATGCGGAACTTCGGGATCTCGGTGACGCCGTTGGCGTGCAGCATCGGGTGCTGGCACGGGAACGCCAGCCCGACCGCCCAGTCCATCAGCACCGGCTGCGACGACCCGACGTACTCCTGCAGGGAACGCAGTTCCGGCACCCGCGGTGGGGTCACCGCGATCCAGTCGTCCGGTGTCAGGGAGAGATCTTCGGCCACCACCCGGACCGCAGTCGCGTTCGCGGGCATCTTGTCTCGGGCGAAGCGCAGATTGCGCCACGCCTTCGGCTGTTCCCCGTTCAGGTCGTAGGGCACCATCCGCCCGGCCGGCACTATGTCACCGCCCGGGCCGGGCCTGCCATATTCCAGCACCACGGTCTGCCCGCCGGTGTGCCCGTGCAGCACGCTGTTGCCGGCGATCTTGCCCGCGGCGGTCACCACCAGGAGGGGATGCCCGTCGTCGGGTTTGGGCAGCTGGTACCACGCCGAGGTGAGTCTGCTCTGCTGTTGGGCGCCGGTGGTGTAGCTGCCGGCCAGCGGAACCTGGTCGGGGTTGAGGCCGTAGGGCAACGGCACCAGGGATCCGTTGATGCCTGGCGCCTTCAGCTTGGTCGGCGCGCGCCAGTCGTACGCGTACCAGTCGTAGTCGGTGCCGGGCTGCGGCACCGACGTTTCCTGAACAGCCTCGGCCACGGTATGGTCCGGCACGCCGTTGGGCGTGAACCCTACTGGGTCGGCGCCGCCCAGCGGACCCAACGGGCCGTAATTGCCGGGCAGCGGCGCCATGAAGCCGGCGTTGCTGTCCGGCTCGACGAGCACGTCGTCGGCCAGTGCGCAGCCCCCGGCGAATTCGCGCAGGTTGGCCCAGCCATTGGAATAGGTAGGGTACTGGCGGACGATTCCGGCGACCATCGATGCGATGAACACCACCGCCATGAATCCGGCCGCGATCGGCACCGGCGCTGCCGTCACCGCCCGCGCCAGCCGGCCCTCGCCGTGATCCGGCGACGCGAAGTGCAACCAGATCGCCCAGAGTGCCGCGATCACGAACAGGATGAAAAAGATTGTGCTGATGGTGATTCCGGCGAGCTTCGGCATGGCGTTGTTGAACGGCACGCCATAACTGGAGACGTACCACCAGCCGTTGGTGGTGGCGAAACAGAGTGCCAACACGAACAACACCGCCGCCACGAAAGCCATGCGGTTGCGTGACCAACGCAGCACCTGATGCGACACGAGCACCGTGGTCAGCGCGGCGATCGCCGCGCCCACCGCCGCGAACAGCCCGAAGTGGTGCACCCACTTCGTCGGCGTGAACATCAGGAAGAACATGGTGCCGAATATGACGCCCATCAGCCGCCACGCCGGGCCGCGGGCCACACCGGGAATTCGCTTGCGCCGCAACATGATGAACACGGCGGTGAACAGGCATAGCAGGGTGATAAGGAAGCCGAAGCGACGCGACAGTGAACCGTCGACGGTGGGCAGGATGAGGTAGTAGTAGCGCAGGTTCTCGGTGTACCAGGCCTGGCTCGGCCCGATCGCGGTGCGAATCCTGGTGGCTTCCAACACCGTTGACAGGGTCTGGTCAGCGAACACCACGGTGAGGATGACGAAGCCGGCTGCCAGCATCGGGGCCACCAGCGGCCATGTGCCGACCACACGATGGCGGTGCACCAAAATTCGCACGATCGGACGGCCACCCGCGACCAGCGCGGCCACCGCGATCAGGCCGGTGGGCTGCACACCGAGGGTGAACGCGGCGGTCACCACTGCCAGCGCCGCCGGCGTCACCCGGGAGGCGCACATCGACCGCTCGATCAGCACCCAGGTGATCAGTGAACCGAGCGCGATGATCGGCTCCGGGCGCAGACCGTTGTTGAACGGCATCCACGCGGTCAGCAGCACCATGCCCGCCGCCCAGTTCGCGGCCTTGCTGGATGTCACCGACGGCCCTAGCCGGGGCAACACCTCACGCGACAGCAGCAGCCAGCAGACCAGCCCGGCGACCAGGTCAGGCAGTCGCATCCACAGGCTGCCGTCGCTGACGTGGGTCATCAGCGCCAGCAGGTTGTAGTACCAGCCGAACGGGTCCTCGGGGCTGCCGAACCAGCGGAAGTAGTTGGACATGTAGCCGGCGTGGCCGGCGACCCGGGCCATGCCGAGGATGTAGCCGTCGTCGGAGGAATTCGCGCCGATCAGGTGCCACAGCAGGAAACCGAATATCACTGTGGCGTCGATCAGGGTGAACTTCCGCCAGCGCTTCGGGATCAACCGGTGCATACGGCGGCCATCGAGCTGGTCGAGGCGCCACAGCGCGACCAGTGCGACGATGGTGGCCACGATCGCCAGCACCATCGCAACGAGTTTCAGTGTCGTCGGGGTGGTGGAGAACCGGGTGTCGATGGTCGCCGACAGCCGCAGTCCGGGCGGCGCGGGACCGGTCAGATCGGTGAACACACCGACGATTTGGGGGCGCAGGTTGGGGTCGGGGAAGCCACCGCTCACCGGCTTTCCCGCCGAATCTGTCAACCCGACAAAGGTGGCGAAGGTGCCGGCGCGCGTGGAGGTGATGTCGATGTGCTGGCACTGCGCGGACATCGCCTGATCCCGCGGCACGCTGGCGATGACCACGTTGCGGTCGGTGACGTCGACGCGCTGGCGGTTGGCAACGACGAACAACGCGTTGAGCGCGGCATCCTTGCCCTTCTTGGGTGCGGTACTCAGCACGACCCCACCGTCGCGCGGCAGGCCACTCACCGAAGAGCACGGCACGGTAGCCGTCAAGTCCACCGGAGACAGCGAAATAAGCGGTGCCGTAATGCTATTCAGCTGTCCGCTCTGTGGCCAGTTGAGCATCGCAGTCGTCTGCACGACGGGCAGCAGCGGTGTCGCGACCGATAGGACGAAGCCGATCAGCCCGGCGATCGTCGCGACCCAGCGCGTCACCCGCACATCGCGATGGGTGTCGGGCTCCGAGGTGGCCGCTTGCCGTTCGTGGTTGATGACGCTCATGGCAGGGCCCTGATCGGTCCTTGCCGGCTCCAGCCGCGCACTGTGGTCACGCCCTGTTCGACGACGGCATCCGGTGCCTGATCGGCGGGCACCAACGCGTAATACTGTTCGACCGATCCCCAGTCGCGGTACCAGTCGCCGCGCAGGTACGTCGAGATCGTCGAGGTGACCAGCATCGCCTGAGTGAACAGGAACGGACCGCCGTCCTCACCGGCCTCCCACCCGTTCGACGACGCCGCCGTCTGTTTGTGATCGGGCAGGATGCGGTACTGCGGAAGTTCGGCAACGCCAAGGTGTTCGGAGAACGGCCGCTGACAGGGAAGGTTGGCGGCGGTCGCGATGTCCATCAGCACCGGTGTGCGCGATCCGATCAATTGCTGCAGAGTCTGCAGCACCGGAACGCGCGGCGGCGTGAACGCGAACCACTGCTCGGAGCTCAGATTCGGGTCATAAGCGACGATGCGTGCCACGTTAGCCTCCGGGGGCGCCCAGGCTAGCGGGAAGCGCAGATTGCGCCACGCCGGCCACGGCCCGATGTCGATCGGCTGCACCTCCGCGAGCGGCTGGGTGGTGCCGTCGGGGCGAGCGACACCCCACTGCAATTTCAGCGACTGCCCGTAGGTGAAAGTGCCGTCCTCGTTATACGACCAGATCGCGCCCGCGGCGGAAACCACCACCAGTGGCCGGTCGCCGGTGCGTGGCGGCAGCTGGTACCACGCCGAGGTCGCCGTGGCGGCCAGCGAATTTTCGCCGTAACTGCCCATCACCGGGGTGCGGGCCGGATCGAGTCCGAACGGTAGGGCCGCGTGCGACCCGTTCACCCCGCCCGGGCCTTTCCCGCCGGCCGTTCCCGCGGAGTCACTCATGGTGGCGTTGGGCTTGTTGGGTGACCCGGTGGAATTCACCACCCCCGGTTTGGTCACCACCGGGTTGGACCTCAGGTCGTCGCCCACCCCTTCGGATTTGAAGCCGACGGGTTTGATTCCCCCGAGCGGGCCGTCGGGCCCGAAGGTTTGTCCCGGAGCCGGTTGCAGCATGCCGGCGTTGGGATCGGGCTCGGTCAGCACGTCATCGGCCATGGCGCAACTGGTCGGGGAAAGACCTGAGCTAAGCGCGGCCAGGTTGGCTTTGGCGGTGGTGTAGAGGGGGTAACGGAAAACCGCACCCTTGGCCAGCGAACCGACTTCGCCCAGGATCATGATCACCGCGACCACCAGCAGCGGTGTGGACGCCAGCACGCGGTTGCGCCGGTTGTCCTTGACCTCGGTGTGGCCGGCGTAGTCCATCCGGAAGTGGTACCAGGCGGCCAGCAGCCCGGTGAGGATCGACAACGTCAGGAACATTGACGTCACCGGACGGCTGGCGATGACGGGCGGGATGTCATACCACGGCACCCCGTAGTTGTTCACGTAGAACCAGCCGTTGACCCCCGAGGTGGCCACCGCCAGCACGAACAACAACGCGGTGATATACAGCGTCAGGTTGCGGCGACTGTGCAGGCCGATCCGGGCGAAGATGAACCCGGTGACCGCGCCCAGGCCGCCGGCCAGCCCGGCGAACGCACCAAACTGGATGGCCCACTTCGTGGGCGTGAACGTCAGCAGCAGCAGGCCAATCGCGGTGGTTCCGATCAGCCGCCACGCGGGGCCGCTGGCCAGCCCCGGCACGCGACCGCGCCGGAGCAGCACCACCAACAGTCCGAAGAGGCACAGCAGCAGCACCAGCACGGCGAATCGCCGCGTCATCGACCCGTCGGCGTTGGACTCCACCGTGAGGAAGTAGTACCGGAGGAAGTCTTGGTACCACGCGATCGTCGGACCGACTTTGTACTTGATGCGGGCAGACTCGGCGACCGTGGCCAGCGTCTGGCTGCGGAACACCACCACGGTGATCAGCGACAGCGACGCCGCCAGGACCGCCAGAGGCGCCAGCAGACCATCGGCTTCCCGGCGCCGCACGATCGCTTGGGCGATCGCCCGCGCGCCGGTGAGCAGCGCGGCGATAGCGATCAACCCCTGGGGCGCCAAGGTCACCGTCAACATCGCCACCACGATCGCCAGTGCCGCCGGCACTAATCGCCGGGTGGCGATCGCAGTCTCCATCAGGACCCAGGTGACCACCACACCCAAAGCGATCATGGGTTCGGGCCGCAGGCTGTTGTTGAAGGGCAGCCAGGCGGCCAAGAACACCGCGCCGGCGGTCCACACCGCGACCCGGTTGGCGGCCAGTCCGCCCACGCCTGGGCCCAGCCGACGCAATATGTAGCGGCTGATGACGAACCAGCAGCTGATCCCGGCCAACGTGGCCGGTATCCGCATCCATATACCGGCGGTGCTCACCGACGCCAATTTGGACAGCACCCCGAGGTACCAGTCGAACGGTGCTTCCGTCGTCCCGAAATACCTGTAGTAATTGGCCACGTACCCGGCCTTCGGCGCCACCCGGGCGATGGTCAGGTTGTAGCCGTCATCCGATGAGGTGGCGCCGATGAGATGCCAGAGCAGCAGCGTCGCGACCACACCCGCATCGGCGAGCCAGGTGGCGAGCCCAGGCCGTCGCCAGCGTCGCCAGTTGCGGGGGATCCGCCGGCCGGATTGCCGGTCCAGCACGGCGAGCGCGACGATCGCAGTCACCACCGCGAGCCCACCCAGGGCCATTACGGCTTTCTTCAGCGTGGTGGCGGTGACGATGAAGCGCGTGTCGACGTCGATACGCGCCGATAATCCCGGCTGCGCAGACACCTTCAAGTCGGTGAAAATGCCGCCAACCGCAGGCTTCTTCTCCGGCGCGAGCGTTCCCGCGGCACCAGGTATGCCGACGAAGTCCGCGCCCGCCGCGCCGGCGTCCGCCCAGATGTGCAGCACGCTGCAGGCACCACCGTTGACCGCGGCGCGGGCCGCCACCGCGGCCACCGAGTCGCGGAACGCAACGACGACCGCGTCCTTATTGGCCCGGACGAACAACCCGCTTTTGCCGGTCTGGAACCCGTTGACCGGCAGCGTCGAGAGCACCAGCCCACCGTCGGCGGGCAGGGTGGCGATCGCCGCGCAGGGAATGGACACGTCCAGGGACCGAGGCGCCCCGGACACCAGTGGCGCGGTGATATCGGTCACGTGCCCGTCGCCGTTGAGGCCCTGCGGCCACAGGATTGTGGCTGTGGTCTGCTTCACCGGAAGCAGTGGAACCAGCGCGCACAGCAGCGCTCCGGCGATTCCCGCAACGACGGCGATCCAGCGCGCGAGCTGACGCGTCGATCGCTCGTTTTCGTCAGGGGGCACGAGGGACGATGGTAAGCGACCGCGTTCGTCCGGCGACGATGCAGCCCGCGTGGCGGGCTGAGGAGGAGCTGGACAATCGGCTCCGTCGGCGACGATGCAGCCCGCGTGGCGGCTTGGAGAACAGCCGGATACGCGATTTTTAACTTCGCCGATGAGACAAATCTCAACGGCCCGGCGCAATCCGGTGACGGTGCAGGTCCGCCCGCCAAACGCGCCGGATAGGTCGGGCTCGGAGGCCTGACGCACCTTTCAGGGGGTTCGACTCCTCCGCTCAAACATGGTTTAGTGGGCCAGCGGTGGCGCATTTAACGGATACGAAACAAATCACCACCGGCCACTGGCGTGAGTTGTGGAGCACCCGGTATTTGCGGACGTCAGCTGTGGTCGCCGGGGGCGTGGTGCTTTATTCCACCAACGAGTTCCTGACGATCAGCATGCTGCCCAGCACGATCAATGAGATCGGCGGCGAGCGGCTCTATTCCTGGGTGACCACCTTGTACCTCGTCGGGTCGGTGGTCGCCGCGGCGACGGTAAATTCGCTGCTACATCGTGTCGGCTCATGCGTGTCCTATCTTCTGGGTTTCGCGGTGTTGGGTGTGGGCAGCCTGGTCTGCGCGGCTGCGCCGAACATGGAGGTCTTGCTGGCCGGCCGCTTCTTGCAGGGGCTGGCAGGCGGTCTGCTGTGCGGCCTCAGCTTTGCGGTGATCAACGCCGTGTTGCCGCGCTCCTTGTGGAGCCGCGCCTCGGC
Organism: Mycobacterium sp.; assembly: GCF_035570115.1. Classification (GTDB taxonomy): domain Bacteria; phylum Actinomycetota; class Actinomycetes; order Mycobacteriales; family Mycobacteriaceae; genus Mycobacterium. The sequence continues at coordinate 28,468 of NZ_DATMLH010000093.1, read as the reverse complement.
GATGGCGTCGGCGACGTGGGGCGTCGGAGCGCTGCTCGGGCCTGCACTGGGAGGCTTCTTCGCACAGTTCGGCGCGTGGCGGTGGGCCTTCGGCGGGCTGGCCATGCTCAGCGTGGCGATGTCCGTGCTGGCACCTGGTGTGCTGTCGGTGGACGAGTGCGAGCAGGACAGCGACCGCGAACCGGCACGGATTCCGGTGCCGTCGATAGTTCTGTTGGGAGCTGCGGCCCTGGTGGTCAGCGTGGCGTCTTTGCCGCGTAACTTCGTTGCGACGGCCGGTCTGTTGGTCGTTGGCGCCGTGCTGGTGGGAATGTTTCTGGTCGTTGACCGGCGGATGCCTACGGCGGTGCTACCCGCCAGCGTCTTCGGATTCGGCCCGTTGAAGTGGGTCTATTTGACCCTGGGGCTGCTGGTCGCCGCTACCAAGGTGGACCTGTATGTCCCATTGTTCGGTCAGCGGTTGGCCCATTTGGGGCCGATGATGGCTGGGTTGTTGGGCGGGGCCTTATCGATCGGTTGGACGATCAGCGGACTGGGCAGTGGCTCACTGAACAGAGCGCGGACGATCGTGGGCGTGGTGATAGCGGCACCACTGGTAATGGCGATCGGCCTGGCGATGGCCGGTGTAAGCCATGTCCAAGGCGCACCGGTCGGCATCGTCATCTTGTGCGGGACGGCGTTGCTGGCCGTCGGGATCGGCATCGGCGCCGCCTATCCGCATTTGTCGGCGTGGGCGATGACCGACATCGACGACCCCGCTGAGGGCGGCGCGGCCGCTACCGCGATCAACTCGGTGCAGTTGATTTTCGGCGCGTTCGGAGCAGGGCTGGCCGGTGTCGTGGTGAACGTCTCCGACGGCGGAGGTGTGGGGGCTGCTCGCTCGGCGTTTAGCGTCTTCGCCCTGCTGGCACTCACTGCAACGGTCACCGCCTTTCGCGCCGGGCGACGGCAGGTCGCGTTTTAGGTGCGGTTACTGCCGTAATGGCGCGGGACTCCACAGGCCGCTGCGTGTTGCCAAACCGAGGTCGAGGCGGGCCGGCTGGGCGTTTGCGTAGTACGGCGTCAACTGCTGCAGCGCACCCCAGTCGCGGGACCAGTCGTCTTTCAGATAGGTCGAGATGGTGTTCGCACGGACCAGTAATTCGGTGACGCCCAGTGGGCCGCCTCCGTTGTTATCCATCACCGGTGAGTTGGCCTCGGCGCCGAACCGATCGGGCAGAATCCGCCACTTGGGCACCTCAATCACACCGTTTTGATGCCCGAATGGCCGCTGGCAGGGGAAGGCCAGTCCGACCAGCCAGTCCAGCAGCACCGGGTCGGTCGACCCGACGACGTCCTGCAGTGTGCGCAGTCTCGGGATCCGCGGCGGAGTGACCGCGATCCAATGCTGCGGTGCCAGGTCGTCATCGGTGGCGACCAATCGCACCTGGGTGGCGGTCGACGGCACCGCAGATAGCGGGGCCCGCAGGTTGCGCCACGCGGGCGCGGCTCCGACGTCGGCGAATCCCATTGAACCGCCGGGCTTATTGGCGGCGGCTTGTTCGTCGGTGGCCCATTGGATTGCCACTTCGCCGTAGTCGAACCGGCCCGCCGCCGACACCACTAGCAGTGGACCGGCCTGGTCACGCGGTGGCAGCCGGTACCAGGCCGACCGTAGCAGGGCCGGTACCTGCACCCCGGATCGCCAACTACCGAACACCGGCGTACGCGCCGGGTCGAGGTTGTAGGGCAACCGCGCGCGCGACCCATTGATGCCGGGCGCGGGCGTGGTTCCGCCCTCGGTGCCGGCCTCGCTGCTGGTGACCATTCCGTCGTCGCTGACGAAGCTGCGGTCGCCCGGGCGCTCCATCACCGGGTCGGCCGATACGTCGGCGGGGATCCCGTTCGGATCGAAGCCGTCGGCAAAACCGGAGTCCAGCGCGTCCTTCACAGGCACCCCGATCGGAGCCAGCATCCCGGCGTTGGGCTCCTGCTCGACGAGGACGTCACTGGCAAGTCCACAGGTCTTGCCGGTCAACGCTTGAAGATTGGAGCGGCCGACCGACCACGCCGGGTATTGGTCGGTCATCCCGAGCGTGAGCGATAAGACCTCGAAGAAGACCAACGCCCACGCGGCAATCCCCAACGGGGACTGGGTGATTCGGGCGAGCCGCGATTCGCTGGGCGGCCCGGCATCGTCGCCGTTGTTGACGAAGTGGAACCAGGCGGCCAGCAGCAGTACCAGTACCGTCAATCCGAGCAGCCCGGTGGTGAACCCAAAGTGCCACTCCGGGAACGCATTTGACCATGGAACACCGAAGTTGGAGACGTACCACCAGCCGTTGACGCTGGCGAACGACAGCGCCACCACGAACAACACGACGGCGGCGAACATCGTGCGGTTGCGTCGCGAGCGCATCGCGGCGGCGGTCACCGCCACCGCGGCCAACGCCCCCAGCGGACCGGCCAGCCCGGCGAACACCCCGAAGTGGTGCGTCCACTTGGTGGGCGTGAACATCATCGCGATGAACGAGATGATCGTGATGCCGACGATGCGACGGCTGGGTCCCGCGGCGGTGCCCGGAATTCGCCCCTTACGCAACGACATTGCCACCGACACCGCGAGTGCGAGCAGCAGCGCCAGCAGGGCGAAGCGACGGGCGACCGACCCGTCGGGGCTGGCCATGAACAGCCGCTCGTAGCGCAGGTGCTCGTCGAACCAGCTCAGGCTGGGTCCAACCGCGGACTTCAGCAGGTTGGCCTGGACCTCACCGGCGAAGGTCTGGTCCCGGAAGATCAGTATCACGGTGACCGTCGCCGCAGCGAGGATGGGCGCGAGCAGTGGCAGCAGACCGAAGCGTCTGGTACGGCGGTGCAAGATTGTCCGCAGCGGGCCGACCGCCACCAGCAGCGCGCCGATCGATGCGATACCGGTCGGCCCGGAGAACAGCGTCAGCGCGCCGATGATGCAGGCAACCGCCACCGGCAGCAGCCGGCTGGTCGCCACGGCACGCTCGACCGAACACCAGGTCAGCAGGATGCCCAAGGCGATGATCGGCTCCGGCCGCAGACCGTTGTTCAGCGGCAGCCAGAACGCCAGGAACAGACCCGCCGCCGTCCATGCCGCCGCCCTGCTGGTCTTGACCGCATGGCCGAGCCGCGGGATGACTTCCCGGCTGATCACCCACCAACAGGCCAGGGCCATCAGCAGGGTGGGCAACCGCATCCAGATGCTGGCGGTGGTGACGTGAGCCCACAGCGCCAGCAGGTCGTAGTACCAGCCGAACGGTGCCTCGGGGGTGCCGAACCATCGGTAGTAGTTGGCCATGTATCCGGCATGCTCGGACACCCGGGCCATGGTCAGGATGTAGCCGTCGTCGGAGGTGTTGGCCCCGACGAAGTGCCACCACACCAGCACCATCGTGACCAGCACGTCCAGCCCGCTGATCGACCACCAGCGCGGCGGTAGGAAGCGGCGGTGTCGGGTGCCGTCGGAGGTATCCAGGATGTGCAGCGCGATGAGCGCGGCGATGGTGGACGCCACCCCGAGGAGCATCGCGGCCATCTTCAGCGGGGCGGGCGAGCTGCTGTAGCGGGTGTCGACGGTGGCGGAGAAAGTCAGGCCCGGCGGAGCCGGCCCACTCAGATCGGTGAAGACTCCGACGATCTGCGGGCGAAAGTCGTATCCGCTGCGCTCGCCACGCAGCGGAGCGCCGGGATGCTCGGCATTGGGGCCCTGTTTCAGCCCGACGAATTCGCCGGTGACCCTGTCGGCGTGCGCGGTCAAGACCAACTTCTGACAGGCGCCGCTGAGCACCTGACTCAGCGGCGCGACAACCACCGGGGTATTGCGCACCACGACCACCAGGTCGTCGTTGGGGGCGCGCTCGATCAGCAAACCGCGGTCCACGGCCTTGGGTGCCTGTTTGGGCACCGTGGACAGCAGCACCGTCTTGCCGGTGTTGCCGGCCCCGGCCAGTCCGGCGGCGGCCTGGCACGGAATGCTGATGGTGAGGTCGGTGGCCACGTAGCCGATCAGTGGCGCTTCAACGCTTCCGAGCACACCGTTTTGCGGCCAGTTCAGTTGGGCGGTGGTCTGTTTGACCGGCAGCAGCGGCGTCGCGATCGCCAGCAGGGCCCCGAGCAGGCCGGCGACGACGGCCACGACCCGGGCGACCCGGTAGTTTGCTCCCGCGTCGGTCGCTGCGCGCCGCTCCTCCGCATCGCTTCGTCCCCCTCGCCGCTGCGCGGCTGGGGGTACGCCCACTGCATCGTCGACGGCACGGCCCACGGAGGTAGATGGTAATTGCCCGACATCCGGCGTTTCTGTCGCCATTAGAGCCGCTGCCCAGGCTTGCGGATGGCCAACACGAACGGGCCGACGGTGGTGACGGTGAACCGTGGATCGGCGAACAACGCGGCCTCGAGGTCCACGGTGTAACGGCGGACGTTGGGCTGGTTGGGGTAGACGTCTTCGGCCAACCGCAGGGTGTAGCTGCTGGTCGCTCCCGCCGAGCCGCCGTGGCGCATCAAGAACACCGTCGGCGCCGCCCAGGGCAGCGTGTCCAGCGCGTGGATGAACTCATCGGGGGCTTTGAGCTTCGACCAGCTCCTAATCGCAGCAGCCCGCTTGTCGAACTGCGCGAGCGGGTTGGCGTAGTGCGACGTCAGCCCCTGAAACCCCCAGTAGGGGTAGTAGGACAAGAAGCTGTAGTCGGCCGTCAGCACCACGGTCTCGTCTCGGGACTTTCCCGTCGCCTTCGTGATCGCGGCATCGATCGACGGGTAGAACTTCTCGGAGCCGGGCGGACGGCGATCACCGCGCTGGCCGTGGCCGTCGGTGTCGGTGTAGGCGATGGTGAGGTCCGGCCGCAGCACGTCGGGGATGTCCTGACTGAACGCGATCGCCCCGGCCAGCCCTATCGCCGCCGCGAGCGGCAGCACGCTGCGGCCCCAGGTACGGTCTCGGCTCCCTTCCTGCGCCAGTGCGGCCGCTCTGAGGGTGACTTCGATGAAGCCGAAGACGCCGGCGGTGGCCAGCAACACCGTGAGCGTCGGCTGCAGCCGAAACGACAGCAGCGTGATGCGCGCCAGCGTGGCGAGCATCGACAGCAGTGACCACAGGTACACGGCGACCACGCCGATCGCCAGGCCGGCCGCGCGCACCGACGAACGGAACCGCACCACCAGCCACAGCGTCCCGAGCATGCACAGCGCGCCGAGCAAGGTGAACTTCAGCATCGGAAACGTCAACTCGGCGCCGTCGGCCGGCAGGTAGTGATAGGCGCTCCCAGTGTTGGAGACCGGATCACGGGTGGCCCGCAACAAATACGGCAGCCACGTGATCGCCGCGATGAGCGCCGCGATGACGGCGATGACAGCCAGCCGGCCCAGCGGATCCAGCGCAGCCCGGATTCCCTGACGCCAGCGGGAGGCCATCAGGATCAGGGCCATCAGCACCACGGTGAAGGCGCTGTAGGCCAGCAGCAGGGTGTAGAAGGTCGCCGCGAAGCCCAGGAATATCCCGGCCCCGACCACTGCGGCCCACCCACCACGGGCGAGTGTGCGGCCAGCCGCACGTTCGACCTCGAGTGTGCGGCCAGTCGCACGCTCGCGAGCCCGCAGACCAGACCACGTCAGGATCAGCACCGGTGGCAGCAGCACGGTGATCATCGCGGAGTACGGCTCCGGCGAGCTGTAGGCCAGCGTCACCGCGGCGGTCGCCGTCGCGACCATCAGCGCATACTCACAACGAATCATCCGCGACCACAACACCAGCGAAACCGCGACCGCGATCGTGATCGAGGTGATCGCCCACGGCTTGTACATCTCCCAGCCCGCAGTGCCGGTCAACGCCGCGATGCGTCCGCCGAGCCAGAACCAGCCCGGCGGATAAAACGGCGGCAACCCGATGTAGGTCATGTCGTGAAGGGCGGCGCTGTCGGTGAGCCGGGTCAGATATTCGGTGCGGAACTGCTGGTCGACGGAGATACCGAACAGATAGAGCTTGGTGGCGCCCAGTGGCATCGCCAGCGTCACCACCGAGAACGCGGAGACGAACACGAGGCCGGCCAGCTGAGCGAGCCAGCGTAACCGAAGACCACGCCGCCATAGCCACCCGGCGGCCAGCAGTCCGACGATGCAGCCGACCTGGCCGACCGTGGTCAGCGCGTGCAGCTGATTCGACGACGGGTAGGCGGGCCATTCGACCCGTGCGATGGCGATCAGGGAGATCACCGACACCATTGCGGCAATCGCCGTCGCCAATGCCATGTGGCCGACGGTGGCCAGCGCCTTCCGCATCTAGATGGGCAACTTACGGAAGATGGGCCGCGGGATGTGCCGCAGCACCATCATCACGTAGCGGAAAGCGCCTGGCGCCCAGACGAGTTCCTTGCCCTTGGCCGACGCGGTCACCGCCAGGTTCGCGACGTATTCCTTGTCGACGGTCAGCGGCGCTTCCTTGATGTGCGCGCTCATCCGGGTCCGCACCTGACCGGGCCGGATGACCAAGACGCGGACGCCGAACTCCTTCAAGGCTTCACCAAGGCCGAGGTAGAAGCCGTCCAGGCCGGCCTTGGTGGAGCCGTAGACGAAGTTGGACCGCCGGACCCGCTCACCGGCGGCCGAGCTCATCGCGATGATCTGGCCGAAGCCCTGTGCGCGCATCTTCTCACCGACTAGCACGCCCACGGAAACGGCTGCGGTGTAGTTGATTTCGGCGATCTGAACCGCCTTGCGCTGGTTCTGCCACAGTTCCTCGGCGTCGCCGAGCAACCCGAACGCCACGATGGCGACGTCGACGTCCCCGCCGGCGAAGGCGGCGTCGATCATTTTCGGGTGGCTGTCGGTGTCGGTGGCCTCGAAGTCGATCAGTTCCACCGACCGTGCGCCCGCGGCCTTCATCTGCGCGACGGCGGCGTCGCGGCCGGGGTCGTCGGGCATGGCGGCCAACAGAATCCGTGCGTGCGCGTTCTGCAGGTAGCGCTCGCAGATCGCCAGCCCGATCTCGGAGGTGCCGCCGAGCAGCAGGATGGCCTGGGGGTTACCCACGGCGTCGAGCACCATTTACAACAGCTCCAAACGTCGGGCCATGTCCGAGACGAAGACGCCGGTGGGATCAACCTTGCGGCGCAACGCGATCCATTCGTCGATGCGCGGGTACATGGCGTGGAAAGTGTCCGCGGTGGTGCGGTTGTCTTTGCCGGTGTAGAGGCGGCCGCCGAACTCGAGCACTCTGCGGTCGAGCTCATTGAGGAATTCGTTGAGTCCTGGCTTGATCTGGAAGTCGACGCAGACGTTCCAGCCCGGGATCGGAAAGCTCAGCGGCGCTTGGTTACCCGGCCCGAACAGTTTGAACACGTTGAGCCACGAGTAGTGCCCCGAGCGCTGGATGTCGTACATGATGCCCTTGAATTCCTCGACCGCCTCGGTGGGCACCACGAACTGGTACTGGCCGAAACCGGCTGAGCCGTAAGCCCGGTTCCACTCGGCGACCATATCCAGCGGGTGGTAGAACTGCGTCAGATTCTGCGCCTTGCCGCGGTAGGTGCCGGACTTGTGGTACCAGAGTTCGGTCAGCGTGCCAAAGATCGGCTTGTTTGCCAGGCCGTTGGGAAAGATATCTGGCATCGTAAAGTATTGCGGGGCATCGAATTTGAGTGGCTTCTTTTGTAGCTTTTTGGGCAATTGATCCACGGTTGCCAGCGACCCACGAGAAATCACGGCGCGGCCCAACTTCGGCGGCGCGCTGATCGCGTCGAACCAGGCCGACGAGTAGGTGTAGTTCGCTTCGCTGCCGTCGCTGTGGAACGCGATGGTCTCGTCCAGGGTGTGGGTGACGTCGCCGTCGGCGATGAAATACGCCGTCTCAGTCGGGGTCATCTCGACAGTGGCGCGGACGACGATCCCGGTCAGGCCGTTACCGCCGACGGTGGCCCAGAATAACTCGGCCTCCTCGCCGTCCGGGGTGAGGTGACGGATCTGCCCGTCAGCCGTCAGCAGCTCCATCGACCGGACGTGGTTGCCGAAGCTGCCCGCGCTGTGGTGGTTCTTGCCGTGGATGTCGGAGGCGATCGCCCCACCGATGGTGACCTGCCGGGTGCCGGGCAGCACCGGCACCCACAGTCCGAACGGCAACGCGGCCCGCATCAGCTGATCGAGATTGACCCCCGCGTCGAGGTCGGCCACGTGAGTGTCGGCGTCGATCGAATGGATACGGTTCAGGGCCGTCATGTCGATGACCAGCCCGCCCCCGTTTTGCGCGTTGTCACCGTATGAGCGACCCAGCCCGCGGGCGATGACACCACGGCCGCCGGAGTCGGCTGCCAAGGCAACCGCCTTGGCGATCACCTCGGGGTCGGGTGTCGAGAGCACCTGCGCCACCGACGGCGCGGTGCGGCTCCAGCCGGTCAGCCGCTCCGTGGTCGTGGGAAGGCCAGAAAACTTAGAAAACATCGTCAAAGAGGGTACCGCCTTCAGAGGACTGTTCAGCGCAGCCGGAAGATCACCGAGCGCTGCACGATGAAGTTGATCACCGTGGCAGTGCCCTGCGCGATCACGAAAGCGGCGGGCACCCGCCACGGGTCATTCGCGAATTGAAGGTAGAAGAGGTAGTTGATACCGACCTGCACGCAGTAGGTCAGTGCGTACAGCACGCACACGGCGACGAATCGCGCCCTGCTCGGCGGTGCCTGGAACGTCCACCGCCGGTTGATCAGGTAGGCGGTTGTCGTGCCGGCGATAAAGCTCAGCGATTTGGCGACATTGACCTGCAAGCCCAGCCGCAGCAGCGCCACGTAGAGGCCGAAGTCAACAACCGCTGACAAACCGCCGGTGACGATGAATCGCCACGCCTGTGTCTTTAGCGGCAGGGGCGTGTTCGCCGCGATTTCGGCCATCGGCCGAAAGTCTACGGGCGGACCAGGGGGACTAAGACGGGTATTTCACGTCCAGCAGCTCGACCTGGTTTTCGCCTTGGGGCGTGGTGTAGGTGATGGTGTCGCCAGCTTGCCGCCCGGCAAGCGCGAGCCCCAACGGGCTACCCGCCGTCAACGCCTCGTCTTCGCCGCCGGCAGGAGCCTCCTCTATGACGGAGATCACCTGCATCTTGACGACCGAACCGTCGGAAAACCGCAGCGTCACCTTGGTGCCGAAGGGCAGCGTGTCGCTGTCGTTCGACGGCGATGGTCCGGTGCGCAGCAGCCGGTCGAGCTCGATGATCCGCTCGTCGAGGCTGGCCAATTCGTCGGCGCGTTGGATGGCATCGGCGGCGTCGGCGTGATCGCTCACTGCGCCGCGGTCGCCCCGAACCTCGGCCTCCAAGCGATCGCGACGTTCCCGTATCCGGCCCAACTCGGCGGCGACGCGCTCGCGTGCCTCATCGGCAAGCCCAGAGGGCTCGACTTCTTCGCTCACCTGCGTCGACCTTTCGGGGCGCAACCGCGAGTGCGCGGAGCGCTCAGTTTGTCTGGTTGCTATTCGTCATTATTCATACGCCGCAAATCCGATTTGTGGTTTCGTTAGGCCACTATGGTGCCGCGCGGGCCAACGATAAGCGGCACAGAATCGTTCCTGGCACGTTCGTTCTCCTTCTGTTGCAAATGATTTCTGTGCGGGCTGCATTCCGGCAGCACGCTACTCCTACTGACGGATAGAACCTCCAACGCCGGTGGCCTCTCGGCTGCCGACATCCAGCACGGTGATGTCGGTCGCTGCGTTCAGGGTCTTGCCCTCGAAGAACCCGCGCCCGCTGATGGTGCACAGCGCCGCAAGCGGGATGCCGATCAGCAGCAGCCCGATACCCATGATGAACACGCCACCGACCGGACCGATGTGCGTCTGGCCGTAATCAGGTGAATACATGTCGAAGGCGCTCTTGATGAACGCCCAGGTCATCGCGACCGCGCCGACAAACGGAAGGGCACCCCTCAGCCAGAAGTGGCGAGCCGAGCGCAGCAATGTGTGCCGGTAGGTCCACACACACGCGTAAGCGGTCGTCGCATAGTAGAAGGCGATGACCAGTCCGAGTGATGAAACCATATCCGGTACCGAATTCTGGCTCAACAGCGTCATCACGACGTAGATCGAGAACCCGCCCACGCCGATCACGACGGTACCGAACCATGGTGTCTGGTACTGGTGGGACACCCGCGCGAACCGCTGCGGCAAGGCCCGGTATACCGCCATGGCCAGCGTGGTTCGCGCTGTCGGCGCCAGAGAGCTCACCACCGCCGCTAACGACGACGAACTGATCGCCAGCAGCAGCGCCACAGCCAGGCCGCTGCCGACGACCGGGTTTGCGAGAATGCTGAGCATGTCGTTGGCGTTGGCCGGATTGTTCAGACCGATTCCGTTTTTACCGAAGCCCGCGAAGGCCTGAATCGCAAAACTCACCAGCACGTATGTGCCGAGAATGAAGATGGTGGCCAACACCGCGGCCTTGCCCGGGTTCTTGCGCGGGCTTTTAGTCTCCTCCGATACCGACAGGCCGGTGTCCCACCCCCAGTACGCGAACACGCAGAGGATGCTGCCGCTCGCAATCGCGGAGGCCGAGAGTCCCGCCGGGGACAGCCAATCCCACTGTGGCATAACTGCCTGGGAACCCGCGTGATGTGTGTATACCTTCACCAGGGCAACACAACTGACCAGCATCAGCATCGCGAGCTGCAGGGTCAGCAACACAGCCTGGGTCCGCTCTGTGGCGTCAATTCCCCGCAGACACAACACCATCAAGACCACCACGGCAACACCGCCCACGGTGATCTGGATTGGTAGAGATTGCGAGACGTTGTCGACGTGGAGCCTACCGAGCTGCAGCTTATTGAGGTGCAGTGCATCGAGCAGGTACATAGCTGCTAGTTGCGCACTGTTGCCGATCGCTACCATCGAGGCGATCACCAGTGCCCAGCCGGCCACCCAGCCCACCCAGGGACCGAACGCGCGGGTAACCCAGGTGAAGGTGGAGCCGCAGTCCGGCGTCTCGTTGGCCAGTTCTCGAAACGCGAACGCAATGAGCATCATCGGAACGAACCCGACAATCAACAACGCCGGCGCCTTGGTGCCCGCCACTGCCACGATGGCCGCCAGCGTCGCGGCCAGACTATAGGCAGGGGCGACCGCCGAAACGGCGATGACGACATTTCCGGCCAGGCTGATGGTCCCCGACCGCAGCCCCTTGTAGGTGACTGGTAAGCCGGCCCTTCGCACCGTCACGATGTACTGTCCAGGACTTTCGGCTTGATAATGTCGACACCGTCAAGGGATTTGGCGAGCTTGATGAACACCTCGTCTTCATCTGGATGAGCTATGTCATAGATTGACTGATAGATCTCGCTCATTGCCTGCAGGAACTCGGGTTTGGTAATCGTCGGCCTTTCGTACACCCGCCCGAATGGCTTGTACAGCAGGTGAAGTGGATCGGTGCGGGGCTCGATGCTCCTCCCGGGGAGCGCCGGTTGCATGTGCTGGACGTCGAGTTCAGCGAAGCCAACCTTCGACAAAATGTCGCGCTCGGTCTCTCCGGCACATTCGATATACCAACCGCGGGCCTCCGTTCCGTCCCGCACCATCCGCTCCTCAGCGCGCGCGATGATGTGGCGAAGCTTGCCCGCACCGCGCAGGGAATCAGCGAAGCCGATGTAACCGCCGAAGCCGGCGCTGGGCATTGTCAAGAAGGACGCCATCCCCCCGCACTCCTGCACCGATTCCAGGCGGATGGTCCACAGGTGGAAGCGATAGCCAGGCCGGTAGGCTAGGCCCTCTGGCTGGAATGCCTTGCGGAACTCGTTGCTGGCGATTGCTATGTCGCGGTCTTGGAAAACTCGCTCGTATACATCGATGGCCTGATCCAATTCCGGATCCTCACCTGTGATCACCTCATTGATACGCAGATGGGTGTCCTTCTGCCAACCCAGATAGTCCCCGAAACTCACCAACTCAACTGCGCCCGCAGCCTCGAGGAACTCACGCATTCTGTTGAACACGTCGTTCTTCTCCGGCTCTTGAATGCGCATGGCCCACTGCAGATACTCGCGCAGCAGAATTTGCACATCGGCCGATGCGACTTGGCTGCCCTTGAACCGATGGGAACAGATCCTGCCAATCATGGAGAGATTGCTGACCGGTTTCTTGTCGCTGGAAAGGGCCGGCTGCAAGTAGGGGAAGTCGAGCAACCGATAGCCCATGCTGTGCCATATTCTCGCCAGAGCGAAGTAGTCCATGCCGCTCGTCCGCCCCGGTGTGACATAGGGGTCGTCCATCTCCGCAACGATCCAGTCAAGGGGACGGTTGCGGCTCTTGTCCGCGTCGAGGTGCAGTAGGCGTTCGGTCTCTTCCAGCAGGCGACGACCCAGCCCTTGGCCGCGATGCTCCGGTTGGATGACGAAATACTCGATTACTCCCGCGTTGGGTTCGTCGAGGTAATCCGAGATTGAGCCGCCGATGGGCTTGTCGCCGTCGAGTAGCACAAGAACGTGGTAATTGTTCTTTTTGTACCAGCCGGTGTCTTTGAGGCGAAGGTAATTTTGGATCACTTCGAAGGACTCGCGTTCGTTCGGGTTGGGAAACTCGGGGACGAAGCAGTCCTCGTAGAAGGTCCGCAGCAAATCGATATCGGTCTTGCGGGCGAAGCGCAACTCGTGGAAAGTCGGCTGCTCCTCCCTGAGCTCGCTGTAGTACGCATTAACTATGCCCGGCAGCGCACACGCTGAGTAGTCGCCGTCTTTGAACGGCTCTTCCGGGTTGTATTCCAATATCAGCCGCTGCAGCGCCGCCCCATCCTCGCATGCCGCGTCGGCTTCCTTGGCGAAGGTGATCATCTTTTTGCGAATGGTCATTTCAGTGGGCATCGAATACAACATCTCGTAGCCGCAGGCCGTTTCGTCTATGGCACAGACAAAACGCAGAGTGAGATTGGGTTCCCCTTGAAGCAAGTGCAAGCATCCTTCGAAGACGCCGCGAGCGAGTGCGCTTGAATGGAAATCGTAAGCCTGCCTGTCGGCGATGTTTCCGTGGACGAAAAACGGGATCAGGTCTCGCCATTTGTTTTCCGGGTAGAGCGGCTCACCAGTCTCCGCATCGCACATTACAAAAATTACCCATAGATAAGCCGAATAGTACTGGGCGAATACTTGCTCCTCTGTGCCACCGGTGGGGCGGATGCCATGTGCCTCGCCAATGATGTCGAGGACGATTCGATTGTCTTGCCAGATGGCATGCTGTGCTGGGCAGAATCCGGTATCGCCAAGCGCCGGGCCCCACTTCAGCGTGCCGGTAACCCGAGCCCGCAGAGCGAATCCGTCGAGGTCGAGACCGTTCTGTCTGGCCAGCGTGCGGACGACTTCCGGTGAGGAACTACGTAGCGTGAGGGAATTATTCTCATCGCCGTAGCCATATTGGAGCGCGACCTCCCCGCGCCACTCCGGGCAGGTACACACGGGTATGCTCGGGCCCCACAGCAGCCAGCAATCAAAGATAAATGCTTGCATTTTGCGTGGTTGGCGGTATCTGTATGGGTCATTCGGACGAATGATCGACCGACCATATCCCTCGACGATGGGTTGCCAGTCGTCCTCGTAACGGGCGAGTACGCCCGTCAACAAGTGCAGCGGTGTGACAAAGCCCGACCTGATCGTCACTTTGGACAGGAAGACCGGCTGTTGATTCGGGCGTAGCAACTGGTTATTCAAAGCGTTGAAATAGCGGGCAATATCGTCGTCCTCGATGAGCGGCGTGCATGTTTCAATATCAATCGTCCAGTCATCTTCTTCTTCATGCACAAGCGCACCCAGCGCCGCGTCTACATGGTCTTTCCATGCCTGCTTCTCGCTCTGCCATTCTTTCTTGGCGGCGCGATAATCCTCTTTGCTCCGGTAGTTCAGCCGAAGCGGATGGTCGGGAAGCGGGTTCACCAGTTCGATTTCGATCCGCAGCCGCGCCGCTTTGTGCAGCGAGAGGACCTGCAAACCGCGCACCAGCAGGCCCAACAACGTAAGCATGGCTTGCCAGCTGAGATTCGCGCGGCCGTGCCGCGGTAGACTGCGTGCCAGGAGAAGCCAGCTTGGCACAAATTGTCCGGTGAGAAACAGTGTAATCGCGAGCAACGATAAGGCGAGCGTAAGTAGTCCGCCGAGCTCGATCGCATCATTCAGCTCCGACGACATATGACAAACCTTCCATCGCGTCCCAGAACCAGGTGTTCTGATGTTCGTGTTGTCCGGTGATTGGCCGTCAGGGCCAGCTTCTCGGCGTTGGCAAGTCTGGCCGCGTGAACGATCTCGTCTTCGGAGGCGCACGGGTGGCCAGAGGCGATGCCGTCGCGCGCTATTCCCCGGAAGAGCACCGTATGCACGATCTGCGCCCTGAGGGAGATGCCGTTTCCTCTGCTGGCTGGCTCAACGCCCCGAAGGTCGCGACCCCGGTGATGAGGTATGGATGAACGGATGTGATCATGACATCCCCCTGGCCCGCGCGCCGTCGAACTTTCGCAGCAATTTACCCTCATTGACCAGGGCGCGGTCACAAATAGGTGATGTATCGCCGCGTTCTGGGTGGCCCACGTGCTCGTCCTGCGTGAGGATTTGGTGCCGGCGCTGGGCCGAACCGTCCGGGCCGTTGGGGCTGTGAATGGCTCGCCGAGTTTCGAGTCGATGAGGCAACCCGATTTGTGAGGTTTTCGCTGTCTAAACCCAGTAGGGAACGCGGGCGCGGTACTGGCGCATCGCGAAAGCCGCTAGCAGCCAGCCCACCACCGTCAACCCCACCACGACCGCCCAGTGCCGTAGCTCCTGGTGGGAGCCCAGCAACGGGGCGCGCACGATATCCAGGTAGTGCAGCAGCGGGTTGAGTTCGACGATCTTCGACCACTCTCCGGCGCCCTGCTTTCGCAGCGTGTCGTCGTTCCAGATGATCGGCGTCATGAAAAACAGCAACTGCACGATGGAGAACAGCAGCGGGCCGATGTCGCGGAAGCGCGTCGCCAGGATGCCGAAACACAGCGACACCCACACGCAGTTGAGAACAATCAGCCCCAACGCCGGGATCACCGAGAGGTCGGCCCAGGACCACGGCTTCGGGTAGATGATCGCGATGACGGCGTAGATGACGATGTTGTGCGCGAACAGGATCATCTGCCGCCACACCAGCCGATAGACGTGCACGCTCAGTGGCGTCGGCAGTTGCTTGATCAATCCCTCATTGGCGACGAAGACCTGGGCGCCCTCCAGGATGGAGGCGTTGATGAGATTCCAGATGATCAGGCCGAGCGTGACATAGGGCAGGTGCACCGACAGCTGGAGGTGGAACAGCTTGGAGTAGAGGCCGCCCATCGCAACGGCAGTGGTCCCGGTGGCGATGGTGATCCAGAACGGCCCGAGCACCGAGCGGCGGTAGCGCTGTTTGATGTCCTGCCAGCCGAGGTGCAGCCACAGCTCGCGGCGACGGTATCCGTCGACCAGATCACCCCAGGCCCGGGTCATCGTCTTGGACTGCGCGGCAATATCAACGATCGTCATCAGGCCTCCTGAACTGTTCCCGCCGGCCGAGCCGGCGGAGCCGCAGCCACTCCCGCAGGCCTTTCGGGTCGCGACGGGATATCAGGAAAAACCAGCCGAACCGCAGCCACTCCTGAACCAGCAGTTTGCGCAGACCCGGCTGCGCCATCAGGTAACCGCGGTTGCGGTAGGTGAAGTAGCGCTTGGTGGCGTCGTCGGGATACTGCGTATGCATCCGGCCGCCGAGGATCGGCTTGAACTCGGCCGATCCGCACGGATGCAGGTAAGCCGCATTCAGGCAGGTTCCGAACGCCAGCCCGGACCGGACCAGCCGACGATGCATCTCCACCTCGTCGCCGCGGACGAACAGCCGCAGATCGGGAACGCCGATCGACTCGAACGTCGACGCCCGAAACAGTGCTCCGTTGAACAGCGAGGCGATGCCCGGCAGCAGTTCCTGGCCGGCCTCCGTGCGCAATTCGCTGACCAGCCGCCGCCAGACCAGGCCGCGGCGCAACGGGAAGGCCAGCCGTTGCGGGTCGTCGGCGTTGCACACCATCGGCGATACCTCGGCCAGCCGGTGCGTGTCCGCGCATGCCAGCAGCGTGGCCAGCACCTGACTGTCCTGCGGATGGCCGTCGTCGTCGGCCAGCCACACCCAGTCGGCACCGAGCGCCAGCGCGTGCAGGATGCCCAGCGCGAAACCGCCTGCGCCGCCGAGGTTTCGGCGCGACGGCAGATACGTCGTCGGGATGGGTTGGCCGGCCACCAGATCGCGAACTGTGTCGTCACCGTCGCCGGAAAAATCATTGTCGACCACGATCAGCTGGTCAAGCAGCCGGCTCTGGGTGCTCAGCGCGTCGAGCGACTTGGCGAGCTCGTCGGGTCGCCGGTGGGTGACCACGATGGCGCACACCGTGGTCATGCGCGGTTCGCTTCGGCGAGCACCTCACGCACATGCCGGGCCGCGTCGTCGCCCTCATACGCTCGCACGACGTCCTCGATGCCGCCGGTGAGCTTGATGACACCGTGGTCGATCCACATCGCGGTCTTGCACAGCCGGGCCAGGAATTCGTTGGAATGGCTTGCGAACACCAGGATTCCGGAGCGTTCGACCAACTTCTGCAGCCGCGTCTGCGCCTTCTTCAAGAAGTCCGCGTCGACGGCGCCGATTCCCTCGTCGAGCAGCAGGATCTCGGGGTCGATGCTGGTGACCACGCCCATCGCCAATCGCACCCGCATACCGGTGGAGTAGGTCCGCAACGGCATCGACAGGTAATCACCGAGTTCGGTGAAGTCGGCGATCTCGTCGACCTTGGCCAGCATCTGCTTGCGGGTCTGCCCGAGGAACAGGCCGCGGATGATGATGTTCTCGTAGCCGGAGATCTCGGGGTCCATCCCGACGCCGAGGTCGAAGACCGGCGCCACCCGGCCGCGGATGATGGCCGAGCCGCGGGTGGGCTCGTAAATGCCCGAAAGTAGCCGCAGCAGTGTCGATTTCCCTGCCCCGTTGTGGCCCACCAGCCCGACCCGGTCGCCTAGGTCCAACGACATGGTGATGTCCCGCAACGCCTCGATGACCACCACGTTGGAGGCATTGCGCCCGATGGTGCCACCAAGGAAGGTCTTCTTCAGCGAGCGCGATTTGGCGTCGAAGATGGGAAATTCCACCCACGCGTTGTGCGTCTCGATATGAGGACGGCGGGGACTCGTCACCGAATGTCCGCTAGAGGTATTGCCCGGTGCCCGAACCCCCGGGACCACCGGACCGGCCGACCCCCGGGGGCAGCGCGCCTTGGCGCATCTGCTCCAGCTGTGCGCGAGCGGCCATCTGCTGAGCGAACAGCGCGGTCTGGATGCCGTGGAATAGCCCCTCCAGCCAGCCGACCAGCTGCGCCTGGGCGATGCGCAACTCGGCGTCCGACGGAACGGTGCCCTCAGTGAACGGCAGGGTGAGGCGGTCGAGTTCGTCACGCAGTTCGGGCGCCAGCCCTTCTTCGAGTTCGCGGATGCTGGTGGCGTGAATCTCGCGTAACCGGTTGCGGGTGGCGTCGTCGAGCGGGGCCGCCCGTACTTCCTCGAGCAACTGTTTGATCATGGTGCCGATCCGCATCACCTTGGCTGGCTGCTCGACGAGGTCGGTCAGCGACCGGTCATCGGAGTCGTCATCCTTCGCGGCCGCCATCAGCCGCGGATCGAGGCCACCGATGATTTCGATGTCGTCGTCGTTGCCGGTACTCAATGCAGTCACTCTCCTCGCCGCTGGCATCTGTTCATGTTTTGGGAGTTGTCGGGGCGCCACGCCATTCGTAAATCCAGGCCCCACCGTTGTCGTAGATCTTCACCCACGACTTCGATTGGTCTATTGACACTAGTCCGTCGGGCACCTTGAACCCCCGAACCGTCGGGGCGCTGGTCAGGATGTAGCGAATGTTGAGCGCCCGCAGCGCCTCGGCTACCCGCGGATCGTTGTCTTTGTCGGCGTAGGCCCAGAAAATGAAGCGGTAATAGCCCGGGCCGGTCTGCTGCGGGTAGTCGTAGTGGGTCCACAGCGGGTGCAGATCGGCCACCGCATACATCCACGCCGTGCCGTCGACGTTCGAGTCGCCGATCAGCGTGTGCCGGGCTCCCGGCAGGGTCGCCAGGTAGGCCATCGCGTCGAGGTCTTTCCGGTTGATGATCACCGAGTCGTATTTGTCGCCGAATAGCACCAGGTGCCGGTAGAGGTAGTGGCGGCCAGTCAGCACCGTGGTGAGCACCAGGAGGACCACCGTGGTGGAAACCCAGACCGCTGCGGTCGGGCGGCTAAACCGCTCGGGCAGTCGTTGGGCTGATCTTTTGAGCAAGGCCACCACCGCCAAAACCACCGCGAACACCGCTATCCCCGCCATCGGCGTGAGCAGCATCGTGACCACGGCGGCGAGCCGTCGCGGATCGTTGTAGAAGAACTGGCTGAATTCTTCGATCGCGGCGCCGAGCGGGTTGTGAAACGGCGCCCCCGAGTAGATGGTCGCCACGGTTAGCACCAGCCAGAGCACCGGCGGCCACCAGATCCGTTTGGACAGCAGGATTGCCATGCCGATCGCGCTCAGCACGATCAGGCCGTATTGGGTCGGAAAGTCGTTGAGGTGCCGGGTGTGCAAGAGCAGCGCATCGATGACGCCCTGCTTGACGGTCTTGAAGCTGGGGAACGCGTGCCCGGCGATGATATCGGCCTGGTGGGCCACCCCGATGAACTGCGGCGCCAATATCAGCGCCGTCGGCACCACCACCGCGGCCAGGATCAGGACGTCGGCCAACCGACCACGTATCGGATGCCGCCGCGCGTCGAAAAGCCACCAGGCCAACAGGAACAAGATGACGACGAACCCGCCGGTGAGGTGTAGCGACAGGATGCCGACGAGCGCCAGCACGGCCGCCGGGATGCGGTCGCGATGCCGCAGCGTCGAAGTGATCAAGAAGAACGTCGGGATCGCGACGCCGTAGGCGGCCAGGTTGGGCATCGCGGCGACGCCGAACTCGACGTAGGGCACCGACGTGAACGACGCTGACATCGCGGCCGACGTGGCTGCCGCCCCGGCGGCGCGCCACTGGCCGGAGGCTGAGGAGGCCGACAATTCGGACGGCGTGGTGGGTCTGAGCAGAAACCAGGTGAGCATGGCCGCGCTGGACGGGAACAGCCAGACGGAGGCCGCTACCGAACTCAAGGTGTAGGCGGTGGTCGGCGACGCCCCGGTGAGCTGACAGAACACCGCGGTGAGGGCGTGAAACACCGACGGGTAGTAGAGCGGTTGATGGGTCTCGACGTTGCGCAGCTCGCCCATGTGGGTGGACGAGGCCTGGCCGGTGTCGAGGATGAAGCGCACCTCGTTCGCATGCCAGACCGCGTCCCAGGTACTGGGAATGGACTGCCAATGCGTGAGCCCGCGATAGGCCGCCCACATGATCAGTAACGCACCGAGCAGCACACCGGCCGCTACCGTCAGCGCCGGCCAGCCTGCGATCCCTCGGGCTTCGGCCTGGCCGTCGCGGTAGCGGGCGAGCAGCGGCTGCAAACTCGTCATCACCAGGCACACCGCGGCGAGCGTGATCAGCGCTGTCCAACCGTTCCAAGGGATTCCGAGCGCGCCAAAGGGAATTATCGCCAGAGCCACCACGCCGTAGGTCAGCGCCGGGCCAACTGCGATGGCGACCGGCCAAGTTAGCTGGGTGATTCGTGCGACGATTGCCCCCGGCGCGATCAGCAAAAACAATGCGATCAGCGTTCCGATCCACAGCCCCACTGGACTAGTATGGCTGGCCGGGTGACCTGGCTCGGGACGGCAGGGACGCATATGGTCGCGCTCTACCGTCATGGTTTAGCTAAATCTGCGGAACTCTAAGGTGGCCGGCATGGCATACGACGTCGCCCGGGTGCGGGGATTACACCCATCACTCGGGGACGGTTGGGTGCACTTCGACGCGCCGACCGGGATGCTGATTCCCGACTCGGTGGCGACCACCGTGTCGACCGCATTCCGCGGATCGTTCCCCAGCACCGCCGGGCCGCATCCGGCGGCTCAGCGCAGCGCGGCCGTGCTGGAGGCGGCCCGCCAGGCGGTCGCAGACCTCGTCAACGCCGACCTGCGCGGCGTGGTCCTGGGCGCCGATCGCGCGGTTTTGCTGTCGTCGTTAGCCGACGCGTCGTCTACCCGTGCCGGGCTGGGCTACGAGATGGTCGTCACCCGGCTTGACGACGAAGCCAACATCGCGCCGTGGCTACGCGCAGCAAACCGGTTCGGCGCCAAGGTGAAATGGGCCGAGGTCGACATCGAGACCGGTGAGCTGCCGACCTGGCAATGGGAGGGGCTGATCAGCCACCCCACTCGTCTGGTCGCTGTGACGTCAGCGTCGGGGACGCTGGGCAGCATCACCGATCTGCGCCCCCTGACCAAGCTGATCCATGACGTGGGTGGTTTTGTCATCGTCGACCATTCCGCCGCTGCCCCGTATCGTCTGGTCGACATCGACGAAATCGACGCCGACGTGGTAGCCGTGAACGCCGTCGGGTGGGGCGGTCCGCCCATCGGAGCATTGGTGTTTCGCGACCCGGCGATGATCAACACCTTCGCCTCGGTGTCGACGAACCCGTATGCCACCGGCCCTGCACGCCTCGAGGTTGGCGTGCACCAATTCGGCCTGCTGGCCGGCTTCGTAGCCAGTATCGAATACCTTGCCTCACTGGACGAGTCGGCGCGCGGAACGCGACGCGAAAGACTTTCTACCTCAATGCAATCGGCGATGTCCTACATGGACGGGATATTCGATTACCTGATGAGCTCCCTGCGTTCGCTGCCACTGGTGGTGGTGATCGCCCGGCCGGAGGCGCGGATACCCGTCGTCAGTTTCGCGGTGCACGAGGTGCCTGCCGAGCGGGTGGTGCAACGGTTGGCGGACAACGGCATTCTGGCGATCTCCAACGCCAGCTCGCGAGTGCTGGACGTGATCGGTGTCAACGACGTCGGCGGCGCGGTCACCATCGGCTTGGCGCATTACTCGACGATGGCCGAGGTCGACCAATTGGTGCGCGCCCTGGCGTCACTGGGCTAAGGGTCGGCTCGCGTTACTGGTCGACCGTCAGGACGATCTTCCCGGTCACCTGTCCCGACGACAACAGGCGGTGAGCCTCAGCGGCCTGTTGGATCGGGATATGCGCCCCGATCACCGGCCGGACACGTCCCTCAGCAATCATCGGCCAGACCGATTTCGTCACCGCCTCGACGACCTCGCTCTTACTGTTGGGACCGGTCACCGGTCGGCCCCGCAGGGTGGTTCCGATGACGTGCGCCCGTTTGCTGAGTAGCTTGCCGATGTTGAGTTCGCCCATGACGCCGCCTTGCATCCCGATGATGACCAGCTGGCCGTCAGGAGCCAGCGCGTCGATGTTGCGGTCCAGGTATGAGGCGCCCATGATGTCGAAGATCACGTCGGCACCCGCGCCATCGGTCGCCTCCCGCACCCGCGCCACGAAGTCCTCGTCGTGATAGTTGATCAAGATCTCGGCGCCCAGTTCGCGGCACGATTCCAGCTTGGCCGCCGAGCCCGCGGTGACAGCGACGCGGGCGCCCAGCGCCCGGGCGACCTGGATCGCGTGGCTTCCGACGCCGCTGGCGCCGCCGTGCATCAGGAGTAGCTGGCCCTGACGGAGATGAGCCGTCAGCGCCAGATTCGACCACACCGTGCACGCCACTTCCGGTAGGCCGGCAGCGTCCCGCAGGTCGACGCCGCCCGGAATCGGCAGGAGCTGACCAGCGGGAACAGCGACGTATTCGGCGTAGCCACCGCCCGCCAGCAAAGCACACACTTCTTGCCCGGGCGACCATTCACTGACGCCGTCGCCCACCTCGGCGACCACGCCGGAGACCTCCATGCCGAGCAGCTTGCTGGCTCCCGGTGGCGGTGGGTACAGGCCGGCGGCCTGCAGCAGGTCGGCGCGGTTGACGCCGGCGGCGCCGACCTTGACCAGCACTTCGCCGCGGCCCGGCACGACATCGGGGACTTCCTGCCAAACGAGTTCATCGGCGGATTTAGCGACGATCGCGTGCATACTCGACACGCTACTACCTGCGGATATCGACCGTTCCAAACAGCTTTTTCAAAGGCTTTGTGTCGCATAGCATGACGTAATGGCCGCCCTCATTGCCGGCCGGACAGCCAGTGAGATGCCCGGGCTGGATATCGCTGAGCAGAAGTCGTGGCAGAACTTCTTGGACTCCACCCTGCGTGTGTATGCGATGCTCAACCGCCGACTCACCGATGCGCATCAGCTGTCGCTGTTCGACGTCCGGGTGCTCGACATCTTGGATAACTCACCCGCCGGCTGCGTGCGGATGGGCGACCTGGCCGACGCGCTGCCGTCGCTGCCCAGCCGCCTGACCCGCCAGATCCGTCGACTGGAGGGGCAAGGGCTGGTGCGCCGCGAGGCCAGCCAGGATGACCGGCGCGGGGTGGTTGCCGCCATCACCGAGGACGGTCGGGAAGCGGCGAGGCAGGCCATGGTCACCTACGCGGAAGGCGTGCGCACCTATTTCCTCGGGCAGCTGTCGCGTTCTCAGATCGCCGCGATGGGGGAGAACTGCCGACGGATCAGCGCCGCGCTGAAAATCTCCGACCGGGCTTCCAAGACCGGCGGGCAGGCCGGCGGGGCCTGACACAGTTACCCTTGTCGGCGGTGGCGTGGCAGAGCGGCCTAATGCACTCGCCTTGAAAGCGAGAGACGGCTAAAACCGTCCGGGGGTTCAAATCCCTCCGCCACCGCCATTGCGTTGCTTTGTCAGGGTGAATTGTCCGACGTCGGTAATGCCGCGGCGGAAGAAATCCGCGCAGCCGGTCAGGTAACGCAGGAAACGGTCGTAGTCGGCGTGTTGGCCGGCGCGCAGACGGTCCGCTCAGGCGATCGGCACCCGTGGAATCTCGGCTGCGATGCGGTCCATGAGGGCCCTGTAGCGCTTGAGTTCTGGATCTATGCCCGGCTTGCCGCTGCTCACCACACCGGCGGCCAGCTGGCGCTCGGGGTCGGCCCAGATCGCGATGTTGACTAGCCCCAGGTGGCCGAACGCCTCCGGCGCGTCGCGGCCGAAGGGGCCGAATCGGTCGGTGCCCAATTGGAAGCCCGTGCCCCACCGGGCAGGAGCCAGTCCGGTCGCGACATCCGGTCGGAGACGGCGACTTTGGCGCACCGCGCTGCGCAGTGTCTCCGGCCGCAGGACCTGCACACCCTCGAGTTCACCACCGCGGCGCCATATTTCGGCGAAACGTGACATCTCATCGGCGGTCGATACGGTGTTCGACGAGGGGACGACCGTGGTGAGAAACATCGGTGTATTAGTCAGCGGGATGGTCTGGTACAGCGTTCCCCCGATCGCCTTGCGAAACGCAGCCGCGATCGGTGCCGGCAACTGCTTGCCGGTGGCGTGGCTGGGCGCGACGGTCGAGATATCCGCCTCTGCGACGCCGAAATTGGTCCAGCGGAAGCCCAGCGGATCGAGGATTTCGGTGGCAAGGATCTCGCGGATGTCCTTACCGGTGGCGGCGTATACGATCTCGCGCATCAGCGGGCCCCACGTGAGCGCGTGGTAGATGTGCACCAGGCCGGGCCGGTACAGCGGCCGCAGCTTGCTGAGCTGTTCCTGCGCGTACCCGTGGTCGTCTGCCCGTTTGAGGTCCGGCCGGGGTCCGGTCGGGAACGGAACGCCCGCGCTGTGGGTCATCACGTGCCGGATCGTGGTGCGGTGTTTGCCGTGGCTGGTGTAGGTGGGCAAATACTCGCAGACGCGATCGTCAAGCGAGAAGTGCCCGCGTTCGACAAGCATGTGCACGACGGTCGCGGTGATCGCTTTGGCCGACGAGTACACGCAAAACGGCGTATCGGTCGTGACTGGGATCTTCTCGGCGTCGGGCGGGTCGGTGGGGGCGTTGCCCCAGCCGTGTCCGATCGCGCGGTTGAGCACCACGTTGCCGTTGTGCCGAAGGCACAGCTGGATCGCCGGATGCATCCCAGCCGCATACCAGTGGCGGGCGGCCTGCCAGATCCGGTCGACGGCTGCGGGGTCGATCCCGGAGTGGTCTTCATCGCCCACCGCCGTGATGGCGTCCAGGTCGGCCGGGACGTGGATCCTGCCCTGCAAGTCAACCTGGCTGGTCATTACATGCCCCTTCTAGTGGACTCGGTCGAAACCCACCCGCGAGGGTACGTGTGGCTCCGCCCGATGGGTTATCCACAGTTCGACATCTATCCACAGGTGGGGATTTTGCAGCTCTTTCGCTCGGCTTCGCGATCAGGTGCTCACGAATCGGCCGATCGCGACGAAGGCCGCGAGCAGCAGGAGAATCACGTTGATTGGCAAAGGTTGTCGCTCGTTACGAGTCAGGTGCACGCGCATCGCGCCGATCTGCACGATGACCAGGCCGACCGCTGCGAGGGGGGTCAGGATGCGGGCGATGCCGGTCGCCTCGGGCAGGATCACGCCGAGCGCGCCGAGGATCTCGACCGCGCCGACGGCCTTGACGGCCACGTCCGAGTTGTCCTTCATCCAGTCGAGTCGGCCCGATGCCACGAGTTGTTCGCGCGGCCGAATGACCTTGAGCCCGCCCGCGGCGAGATAGACGAATGCGAGCAGGGCCTCCGCGGCCCACAGTGCGATGTTCACGGTATTCCCCAATCCTTACTATTTGTGCGTAGCCACATCGTGTGTCAGCGCTGGGGCAGCGACAAAAGGCACATCGATGTATGCATCCAGGAAAGAAGCTTCGATATGACACACATCACACGAAAGACGATGCGGATACCCGAGGGCGGTGCGGTTCGGGAGGTCCTCGACCGCATCGGCGACAAGTGGAGTCTGCTGGTAATCGGCACGCTGCGAGACGGGCCGATGCGGTTCGGCGGGCTGGAGGAGACCGTGGCAGGCATCTCGCAACGGATGCTCACCCTGACGCTCAAGCACCTGGTCGAGGATGGCCTGGTCGACCGCAGGGCCTACGCCGAGGTGCCACCGCGAGTCGAGTACGAGTTGACCGAACTCGGTCGGACACTGCTACCGCTGGTGATCTCCCTGGCCGAGTGGGCCATGGCGCACCACGAGGAGATCAATGCCAACCGCACGTCACGGTAATGCCGAATCGCCTTATTCGCCGGTGAACTGTGGCGGGCGTTTGGCGAAGGTTGCCGAGATCCCCTCGGACAGATCCTTTGACGGTAGGAACGCCGCGTTCCACGCGGCGACATAGCGGAGACTCGCCGATACCGCCGAAATCCGTTGCTGGTCAAGCACATCCTTGATGCCGCGGACCGTCAACGGCGGGTTGGCGGCGATCTCGGCGGCGGCGGCGTGCGCGGCTTGCAGAGTGGCGTCGGCGTCGGCGAAGACGTCGTTGACCAAGCCGATCTTTTCGGCGCGAGCCGCGTCGATGTCCTTGCCGGTAAGTGCCAGCTCGCGCAGGTGTCCGTCGGAAAGGATCAGCGGCAGCCGGGCCAGGCTGCCCACGTCGGCGACGATGGCCAGCTTGACCTCGCGGACCGAGAACTTCGCGTCGGCGCTCGCGTAGCGGATGTCGACGGCGGAGATCAGGTCGACACCACCGCCGACGCACCAGCCGTGCACCGACGCGATGGTCGGTGTGCGGCAGTCGGCGACGGCGCTGATCGTGTTCTGCATGCGCAGCACCTCGGAGTGGAACTCGGTGCGCGGCCCCGCCAGGGCGCCGTCAGCCAGCACGGGGGCCATGGTCCCGCCCATCGCCGGCAGATCCAGGCCGTAGCTGAAGTTGCGCCCGGACCCGGCGATGACGATGGCCCGCACATCAGGGTCAGCGTCCAGGGCCCCGAATAGCTCCGGTAGTTCCGACCAGAACGCCGGTCCCATCGCGTTGCCCTTGCCCGGTCCGATCAACGTCACCTGTGCGACGTGGTCTTTGGTTTCGACGGTGACGGATTCGTAGGGCTCGCCCATGTCGAGACCGTACCGTGGACGTCATGTCCTCCGACCTGCGGCCCGGGCCCGATTCACCACCCACCGACGAGCTGGCCAGCGCAGAAGCAGCGCTCAGCGCCCTGCAACATGTCCTGCATCCGATCGCACGTGACGAGTTGTCCAAATCCACACCGTGCTCGGAATACGACGTGATGCAGTTGACCGACCATCTGCTGAACTCGATCACCCTGCTCGGTGGCGCGGCGGGCGCGGATCTCCCGGACCGTAACACCGACTACTCGGTGGAGCAGCAGGTTATCTGCGCGGCCCGGCCCGCGCTCGACGCATGGCACCGCCGCGGCCTGAACGACACGGTGACCATCGGCACCAACGAGATACCCGCTACCTTCGCCGTCAGCATCCTGTCGGTCGAATTCCTGGTGCACGGTTGGGATTACGCGACCGCGACCACACACCGGATTGACGTCGCCGAGTCGCTGGCCGATTACGTGTTAGGGCTTGCCCACAAAGTCATCACGCCACAAGGGCGCGCGACAGCGGGCTTCGATGATCCGGTCGCCGTGCCCGACGATGCGTCGGCCCTCGACCGGCTGATCGCCTTCACCGGCCGCGATCCGGCGGTGGCGCGCGCCTAGACGCGTTCCAGAAAGAAGTAGAAGTAGCGACTCACTCCGTCCTGGACATCCAGTACGCCCTTGCCGTTCATGATGCCCATCAGCGCGTTGTCGTCGATCGTCTTGAAGTGATCGTGCACGGGCTGGCCGTCGTAGACCATCGTGGCAGTGACTTCGCCGCGGAACTCCTCCAGCCACAGGCTGGCCTCGCCCTTGCCCATCTTGACGTTGGAGAACCGGTTCCCATCTTCGTCGAGACACACCAACGGCTGCACGTCGGCGGGCGAGTTGAACGTCTTGCCGAACCAGCGTGACTTCTCGAGCTGACCGTTCATGCGGTGGCCGGTGACGAACTCGCCGCCCTTCCATTCGCCGAGCATGCCGTCGATGGTCGCCGGCCGCAGACTCGCCCAATAGTCGTCGAGCTCGGCGTCGGTGATGGCGCCGGTGCGCTCCGTGAACTCGATGAACTTCTTGCGGGCCAGTGCGTCACTCATGGTGTTTCTCCTTCAGATCCAGCTTTTAGCGAATGCGAGCAGGGCGTCGTTTTCGTCCGGGGCGCCGATGGTCACCCGGACGCCGTCGGTGCCGTACGGGCGGACCACGATGCGTGCGTCGGCCGCTCGCTCCACGAAGTCCAGGGTGCGAGGTCCGAGCGGCAGCCAGACGAAATTCGCCTGCGACGACGGCAGGGTGAACCCGGCCGCGCGCAGGGCGTCGCTCACCCGAGTCCGTTCGGCGACGACCGCATCGGTGCGGGCGAGCAGCTCGTCGGCGGCGTCCAGCGAAGCGATGGCCGCGGCCTGCGAGATGCTGGTCGCGGTGAACGGTACGTAGGCCTTGTCCATGGCGGTGATCAACTCCGGATTGCCGGCCGCATATCCCACCCGCAAACCGGCCAGGCCGTAGGCCTTCGAAAACGTGCGCAGCACAACGACATTGCTGAGGTCGCGCACCAAACCAAGACTGTCCGGCACCAGTCCGTCGCGGATGTATTCGACGTAGGCCTCGTCGATCGCGATCAGGACGTGCGACGGCACCGCCTCGGCGAAGCGGGCCAAAGCATCCGGGTCGACCACCGTCGAGGTGGGGTTGTTGGGGTTGCAGACGAAGATCAGCCGGGTGCGGTCGGTGACCGCGGCGAGCATCGCCGTCAGGTCGAAAGTGTGGTCGGAGAGCGGGACTTGGACAGCGGTGGCGCCGGCGAGGCGGACCTGCAGCAGGTAGATCTCGAAGCTGCGCCAGCCGAACAGCACCTCGTCGCCGACCGTGGTGCTGATCTGGATGAGTTGCTGGCACAGGCTCACCGAGCCGCAACCGACGGCGATGTGCTCGGGTCCCCAACCGCCTGCGCTGCCCACCCGCCCGGAGTTCAGGTGCTTGGCCAATGCTGATTTGAGTTCACCGCAGCCGTTGTCCGGGTAGCGGTTTATGACGTCGGTGGTGCGTTCGATGGCGGCGCGGACGCTGGGCAACGGGCCGAAGACGGTCTCGTTGCTGGCCAATTTGATCGCGCCCCGGACCGTTTTGCCTGGGACGTAGGCCGGCAGCTCGGCCAACTCGGGGCGCAGACGAGCGGTCATTTCGACAGCATATGTCCGGCCTGTGTACGCTGTGCTCCGCGGCGGTTCCGGGAGCCCGGCTGAGCTGGGTGGCCAGGCTCCTCCTCGGGCCGCTGCCCGGCCCGCATTCTCGCCCGGCGGAGTCCGGTACCCTCAGGAAATCCAAGGAGGCGTGCCAGAGCGGCCGAATGGGACTCACTGCTAATGAGTTGTCCTCTTACCGGGGACCGGAGGTTCAAATCCTCTCGCCTCCGCCAGCTAGATAACTGAAC
The DNA here is from genome assembly GCF_035570115.1 of Mycobacterium sp. Lineage (GTDB taxonomy): Bacteria > Actinomycetota > Actinomycetes > Mycobacteriales > Mycobacteriaceae > Mycobacterium. Next base: position 78 of record NZ_DATMLH010000093.1, on the reverse strand, counting down.
ACATGCGCCCGTAGCTCAACGGATAGAGCATCTGACTACGGATCAGAAGGTTGGGAGTTCGAATCTCTTCGGGCGCGC
>NZ_DATMLH010000092.1:0-31471 GCF_035570115.1 Mycobacterium sp. | reverse complement strand
TTCGATTGACACGATGAAACGTCAAACTCGAAACTGATCAGGCCCGGCGCATCGAAATCCGTTGATCTGAACCGTATTAGAAATCGCACTGTCCAATTCGTCATAGGTGACATCACGAAAGCTGTTGTCGCATAGATAGATAGGGAACATAGCGTGGTTCACGTCGAGCCGGGGCCTCGGATGGCAGGGGCGACCATGCACTCCTCGTCTCGAAGCGCCGCGAGCTAGCTTTGCCAGTCGTTGGAGCCGTCGTGCCTGGAGTAAGTGCCGCCGCTGGAGTTGGTCACCACGATGGGATCACCGGCCTTGAAGTTGTCGAAGAACCATTTCGCGTTGGTCGGGCTGATGTTGATGCAGCCATGACTGACGTCGCGCTTGCCCTGGTCATCCACCGACCACGGGGCGCTGTGTACGAAGTCGCCGCTGTCATCGAACCGGACGGCTAGCTCGACCGTCGTCTTGTATCCGTACGTCGAGTTGACCGGAACGCCGTAGGTCGAGGAATCCATGACTACCGAGGGCATCTTCTCTTGCACGTAGTAGGTGCCGTTTGGGGTTTGGTGGCCGCCGGCTGCCATCCCCATCGACATGGGGATGGTCTTCTCCACGGCCCCATTGCGGGTGACCGTCAGTTGGTGCGTGGCGTCGTCAGCCGTAGCCACCAGGCTGTCTCCCGTTTGGAAGCTGGACACTGTGCCACCCGCATCGACGGTCACCGCGGTGTGCGCGGGCCAGAAGCTCAGCGGGCGCCAGCGCAGCTGCGTGGGCTTCATCCAATAGAACTTGCCGGGAACCGGCGGGACCGACGAGATGTGAACGGCGCTTTCGGCTGCACCGGAGTCATCGACGAGCCCCGGGAAGTTGATGATGATCGGCTGGCCCACACCCACCGTCGAGCCGTTGCTAGGAACGAGCCTCGGCGGCCCGAAAGGCGCCGTGCCGGTGAACGGTGACGGGTCCTGCCCCCCAGCGGGGCCCGCGACAACTGGTACCGGCAGCGGTGGTGGTGGCGGACCCGCGGGTGGCGCGACAACTCCTGGATCGCCGGGAGCCGGATCCGGATCCGCCAGCGCGGGACCCGCACTCAGCACCAGCACCCAGCCCAATATCGAAGCCACTCCGGCTGCCTTCAGCGCGGCAAAGAGGCTTCCCCTCGTCCAGCCCGACATATACATCCCTCCAGTCGCTTCGTCGAAACAGTCTCGCATAGCGCCCAAGCCGACTATTTCTTCTGTCGCATGAGACGAATTGCATCGCTGCAGCCCAGTGCGTCGCGAGTGGACACGGAGTTTGAGAACCTCGCTGTCCGTCTGCGCTTGCTAGCGGAGCCGGCGCGAACTCGTCGTTGCAAGCTGTGATGGGCAGACGGTGAAGGCCAATCAATATTGAAACGTTGTCAGGGCGCGAAGGGAACGACCGGCGGGATGGGCACATCACCAGGCACGTAGTGGCCGTGAGTGTCGACATGGCCAGCACCGGGCCTGCTCAGCGGAACTCCTGGTCCGGGGCAGGCCCTGTCGGTATTTTGCCCGCACAAGCCACTGGTGAAATAGGACTTCTCCTGAACGCTCTTCGGCCATTCCGCCGGGTGCGTGCCGACAAAGTAGTTCGGGACGTTGTAGCCGATGAACATCATGGTCTGCACAACGAAGGTCATCGCGAGTGCCCGTATCACGAATTTCTTGAAGGTGCTGCCCGAGATCTCGTCGATGCCGCGTTCGACGACGCTCTGACCGCGGTCGTTGACGAAGAAACGAAGGCAGGCCGCGCCGGTAAAGACCAAGCCGATGGACAAGCCCTCGTGCAGCGGCCACTTGAAGTAGTGGTCGGGGAACAGGTTCCAGTGCCCACCGCCGTAGTGGAAGATACCCAGCGGCATCCAGATGATGCCTTCGAGCACGATGTCGAACAGGATCATCAGTGCGTAACAACTCGCGATCAGCGAGACGTTCCCGATGCGCGGGAACCGCCTCCGCATCATGCGCATGAACCTGCTGCCAATGACCATCACAATCACGAAGATGTAGATGTAGGCGGCCCAGGTGAACAGCACCGGCTCGCTGAGCATCGCCCCTGGCGCGCCGTAGGAGTTCCACCCGGGAACGCTGTTGACCCACGACCCGCGGTTCCACATCCAGGTGTTATAGGCAAACCAGTGGCCGCCATACGACGACAACGGATCCTGGAACACCACCGAACAGAATGCGACGACGAGAATGCCGTCGACTCCGACTCGGCCCTGACGACGCCAGGGTCGGATGATGAAAGCGTAAATCAGCGCCAGTCCCGCGGGAATCGACAGCGTCTGCCACAGGATGAGCTCGACCTTCATCCAGGTGGGCGGCTGACTTGGTCCCGGTGCGACGCGCTCGAAGAACGGTCCGCTGACCCAGCGGAAGATGATCCACGCCTCGAACGCCAGCATCAACGCACCCAGGGTCGCCAACACCGCGACTGGTTTGGTTTTCGGCGGCTCGACGTCACTAACGCGGCCGGTGCCGACGCGCGCATCTGACGTTACGGCGTCCTTCTCGATCGTCATGGTGAGATCTCCCTGCTACAAGAACCTCGCGGGATCACGAGCGGTGGGGTAGCGACATCGATCAGTATTTAGATCTAGGGTCTCAAATATTGGAGAGGTGGCGCAAGCGTCGTTCATCTGCGGAGATTGCTTGGGCCCCGGTGCCGTGCAAGGAAGTCTGGGTAATTCTTGATTCCGCACCACGGACGCCTAAACCTTGCGGCGATAGGTATACAAACCTAGGTCAATAGGTTAGGAGACGTCAATCAATTCCACGAGCTGGCTACGAGGACGTCATCAACGCGGCATAGCGGCTTCGGTGGTAATCGGTGGAACCGAACTCGTACTGCACGGCGGTGAGCCGTTTGAAGTAGTGACCGACGGCGAGCTCTTCGGTCATGCCCATGCCGCCGTGAAGTTGCACGGCATTCTGGCCGACGAACCGCGCCGCACGGCCGATGGTCGCTTTGGCCGCCGACACTGCCCGCGCTCGAGTATCGGGCTCGGCGTCGAGGTTGAGAACGGCGAGATACACAGCAGCGACGGACTGCTCGAGTTCCATGTACATGTCCACCATGCGGTGCTGCAGCACCTGAAAGCTGCCGATCGTCTGGCCGAACTGTCGGCGTTGCTTGCAGTATTCGACGGTATCGGCGACCACTCTGCGCATACACCCCACGGCCTCCGAACAGACCGCCGCAGCGCCTTCGTCGAGGGCGCGGGCAAGCGACGGCCACACCTGGCCCTCATCGCCGATGAGGGCGGCCGACGGTAGGCGCAGGCGGTCCAGCACGAGGTCCGCTGCGCGTCGGTCGTCGATGGTGCGATAGCCGTGGAACTCGATCCCCTGCGCGGGATGCGCAGGGTCGAAACCGGTGAGGAACAGCGAGATGCCGTCCGGATCGGACTGCCCACCGGAGGTCCGCGCCGTGATCACCAGATAGTTGGCCAGCGGAGCGGTGACCACCATGGTCTTGGATCCGGTCAGCAACCAGTCGTCGCCGTCGCGTTCGGCGGTGGTCGATACGTCCTGCAGGTGATCACCTGAGGTCGCCTCGGTCGCCGCGAGGGCGACAATCGCCGTGCCCGCAGCGATCTGCTCCAATACCGAGGTCGCCGCGGCGCCTCCGGCGCGTTGCAGGAGGCCGCCGGCGACCACGACGGTGTCCACGTAGGGCTCGACCACTAGGGCGTGCCCTAGCGCTTCCGTGATGATCATGAGCTCAACCGGGCCGCCGTCGATACCGCCCGCCGATTCGGGCAGCGTCGCGCCGAGGATGCCGAGATCCTCGGCGAATGCCCGCCAGATGTCGGGCTGCCAGCCGGCCCCGGTTTTTGCCGCCGCGCGGCTCTTCTCAAGGTCGTACCGGGTAGACAGGAACTTGCTCAGCCCGTCGCCGAGGAGTGCCTGCTCATTGTTCACTTTGAAGTCCATCAGAGCCCCAACGCCGCTTTCGCCAAGATGTTTCGCTGAATCTCGTTGCTGCCCGCGTAGATCGAACCGGCACGATCATTGAAGTAGTGCAGCGGCGCGACGGCCTGCCACAGCTCACCACTGATGTACCCGTCAGCCGGTGGCTCGAACTCGGCCACCGGGCCGCCCGGACGGGTGGCGTGCGGTTGGTATGCGCGGCCGACCGGGCCCGCCGCCTCGAGGGCCAGTTCGGTGATGCCCTGGCTCAGCTCCGTCGCCAGGACCTTGAGCATGGACGAGGCCGCACCGGGATTCCCGCCCTCGGCGACCGTCGCCAGCACGCGGTATTCAAGTATCTCGAGCACGTCAGTCCTGATGCGCGCGTCCGCCAACTTGTGAGCGAACGCCGGTTCGTCGAGCAGTCGGCCGCCCGCAGGGCCAGGCGCGGCGGCGGCCACCGTGGCGATCTCGTCGACCATCACCTGCAGTGCGGGCGAGGACGCCCCGCCCCCGCGCTCGAACTCCAGCAGGTACTTCGCGACCGTCCAGCCGTCGTCGATGTCCCCGAGCACGTTGGCCTTGGGCACTCGCACCCCGTCGAAGAAGATCTGGTTCTGAATCTGCTCTCCGGACGTCATCACCAGGGGATGGACGGCGATGCCCGGGGATGTCATGTCGATCAGCACGAAGGTGATGCCCTGCTGCTTGCGCTCGGTCCGCGTCGTCCGGACGAGGGCGAACATCCAGTTCGCCTCGGTGGCGTGGGTGGTCCAGATCTTGCTGCCGGTGCAGACCAGGTCGTCACCGTCGTCGACTGCAGCCATCGACAGCGACGCCAGATCTGAGCCCGACTCGGGCTCGGAGTAGCCCTGGCAGAAGAAGACCTCGCCGGTCAGGATCCGGGGCAGGAAAAAGTCCTTTTGGGCCACGGTGCCGTACTTGACGATCGCGTGGGCGACCATGCGTATCCCCATCGGTGACAGTGGGGGAGCCCCCGCGAGGATCGACTCGCGGCTGAAGATGTAGTGCTGGGTCAGGCTCCAGTCGCAGCCGCCGTGCTCGACCGGCCAGGCAGGCGCGGCCCATCCCCGCTCGTGCAGTATCTGCTGCCAGGCCATGCTGGCCTCGTGATCGGAATAGACGCTGGTCATCAAGCGGCCCGCCTGCCGCAGCTCCGGGGTCAGCTTCTCGTCGAGAAAGCTGCGTACCTCGTCGCGGAACTCGAGGTCTTTGCGCGACCATTCAAGATCCATCGGTTCCTCATTTCGTTGCACCGCTCATGATTGCCCCACCGGTACCTCCGTCGAAAGCGGCCCATTCACCCCGCGTTGCGGACGACCAATCCACCGTCGACCGGGATGACGGCGCCCGAGCCGTCTATTGATAGCGGGCAGGCACGTCCCTTCCTGTCGCGAAACAGCCGCAAGCCGACAACTGGCCGCCCCTGGGCTGCGCGCGAACTCGTCGCTGTCTTCTCGGGCGAGGCACGTTAAGCTAATAATCTAGTCGAAATAGGTTTACCACGTGGGAATTCTCGCACCCCAGCGACGGGAAACCTCCGAGGAAGGCGGTTCTCATGGATAGAACAACGGAGCGCTGGTGTGTCTACTCCGGTCCGCTTTTGATGATCATTTTCGGGGTCGGATTCTGGGCGGTGGGCGGCCTGGTACCGCCGCCGTCTCCGAACCAGACCGCACAACAGCTCGCCACCTTCTATGCGGACAACGCGTTCCGGATTCGGATCGGCCTGATTATCTCGATGCTGGCCGCCGGACTGACGTTTCCATTTACCGTTGCGATCTTCATGCAGATGAAGCGCATTGAGGGCGGGATCGGGCCGCTGGGATGTACACAGCTGGTCACCGGTCTGCTCGCCGGGCCACTGTTCATCTTGCCGATGATCACCCTGGCGGCGGCCACCTTTCGTGCCGGTGCGACCGACCCGGCGGCGACGCAGAGCCTCAGTGATCTGGGCTGGCTGGCCTTCGTCGGAATCCCAGCCCCAGCCATCGTGCAGCTGACTTCGATCGCGGTCGCTGCGTTCCGCGACCACAGCGCACGACCGATTTTCGCTCGGTGGGTTGCCTACTTCAACCTGTGGTGTGCGCTCTCCTTCCTCTTCGGGATTCTGGTGATCTGCTTTAAAACCGGGCCGTTCGCGTGGAACGGCATCATCGCGTTCTGGATCCCGCTGGCGATTTTTGGTACCTGGTTCTTCGTGATGGCCTGGGTGATGCTGCGCGAGCTCAAGCAACAGGATAGCGACGACAGCCACGCTGTCTTGGACGAAATCGGCACCTAGGCGGCCTGCGGCCGGCAATCTCGCGCTCGGGCACCCTCACCGCAGCATCGGTCTTGACCCGCCCTCCAACCGGGCGCTGCAATCGTGTTCCACGAGTCGCCGGTAGGCCTATGCGCTGCCATCGGCTGTTGAAGCGCCCTGCTTGAGATCGCCTGGTGTCACGACGATTTCCACTGTGGTGAGGTGTCCGGTATCCGGATCAGCGCGTTCGACGATGGTGACCGCACCGTGAGGTTGCACCCAGCCGCCAGAGGCCGCCATGCGTTCAGCCGCCGGTGACGAACGCATCAGTTGAGTGGCATCGGCTGTTGGTTTCCACTGTTTGCGGGCCGCCAGTATCTGCGAACGTCTGGCCGTGGTGGCGGCTGTGTCGGGTTGGCGGTCGGGTCTCAAGACCACGCCGTACTCATGTTCGGCGGCGGCCTGCGACACCGCTCCGTCGCGCACGTCGTCGGCCACACTGGCGGCATCCCGGGTAACGGGGTCCCCGGCCCCGGCGCCACCGCCACAGCGCATACGGATGATGTCGCCCGGCACCACCGGTACTCCGTAGTGCTTCGACTGCAGTGCCTCGACCGTGCCTGGGATGTCGGCGAGGTCGCCGGGGATTCCCCGGGCTGCGAGTGTCGAGCGATCGTAACCCGCCCGGATCACCTCGAATCCCGAACTGGAGCCAGGAAATCCACCACCGAGTCCGGGCGGTGGCACTTGCCAGCACGAGACGAATACCTGCAGGTCGCCGCCTGGGGTTCGCCACGGCGTGGACGCGATGTCGATGCCGAGCCCGCCGCGATAGCGTCCGGCTCCGCCGGAATCGGCATTGAGCCGGCGCCACAAATAGAGGATCGGATACGCGAATTCGTTGACCTCGACGTCGGGTATCGAGTTACCGGTTCCGGTGAGGGGTCCCGCGCAGTCCAGGCCGTCCTGAACCGATTGGGCGCCACCGCCTCCCGCGGAGGCATGGGTATCGAGAAACGGCAGCATTTGGCCGTCCTCCGTCTGGGCGTAGAGCACTGCTGCCGGGTAGCAGTCATGCCACGTGGCCATGGCGTGTGCGCTGACGTAGTCGTCATCGCTCTCCTGCTGCATACGCGCGAGCAGCCGGGTAACTCCCTTGGTGACGTGCATACCTGTTTCCATGTGGCCGATGGACACCGGAGCAGGTGGCACTGCGCTACAGATCAATCCGGGTGCCGTGACAATCTTCACGGCACTGGCCAACCCCTCGTTGATGGGAATGTCGGGCGCCAACGACATGACGACAGGCACCAACGCTGAACCGATAGTGGTGGGCAGCGAGCAGTTGACGCCGCCCTCCGTCTGCGGGTCTGAGTCGGAGAAATCCAGTGTCAAGTGATCGCCGCACACCTCAGCGCGGCAGTGGATCCGGAAGAATGCGTTTCGATGACCGTTGTGCTCGACGAACTCGTCGGTCTCCCAAACCCCGTCGGGCAATGCGGCGATGCGGGCCAACATCCCCGCTCGCGACAATTGTTGGCACAGCGCCATGATCCGCGCCATCTCGTCGACGCCCATCGACGAAGCCAGTTCACCCACCAGTTTCTCGGCGGCATTGCACGCTGCCACCAGACAACGCAGGTCGTTGATCACAAGCGCGGGCACCCGAACGTTGGCCCGGATTAGCCGTTCGACGTCGTCGATGATGCGGCCCTCGGAGACGAACTTGATTCCGGGCAGCGCGAGCCCTTCCTGGTAGCAGTCGGTCGCCATCGGAGCGAAGCCCCCGGGGGCGATTCCGCCGATGTCGAACGTGTGTGCCAGCGCACCCGACCACGCCACTACGGCCCCGTCGACCACGATCGGCCGGACAATGCAGACGTCGGGGTCGTGCGACTGGCCGGTGGTGTACGGATCGTTGCAGAGAAACGCATCGCCTGCACGGAAGCCGTTCTCCGGAAACACTTCTCGGATATGGCGGATGGTCTGACGGCTGGGGCCGAAGTGCAGCGGTGCGTAGCCGCCGAAGGTGAGGATGCCGCCGTCGGCGTCGGCAAGAAAGGTCGCGAAATCGGTTGTCTCGCAAATGATCGGACTGCCCGAGGTCCGCATCAGAACCAGGCCCATCTCTTTGGCGATGGTATCGAGTGCGTTGGTGAACAACTCGACCGCGACAAGTTCCTCCGGTGCGATATCTGCCGTCAGCGGGTTCTTCATCAAGACTCCTTAACCGTTGCACCGGAGTGGTCGCACAGCCGAAAGTTGCCGTGCGGGTCCACGGTCAGGCTGAAGTCGACAGGAACGGCGATGGTGGTGAATTGGTGCTCGATGACGGCGGGGCCGTTGATCACGACACCTGGGCCCAGCGCTTCAGCGGCGTAAACCGCGGTCTCGATTTGCGTTCCGCTTGCCAGCGCCCATACCGGGCGGCTGCCCGACGGTGCCGCGCCGGGTTCCGCGGCACACGGTAGTTGGGCCGGCTCGAACTTGACCGTCCGGCCGCGGACGACGACACGGGCCGTCAACATCATCACCGGGGACCCCACCCACGCGGTACCGGGCCCGTATTCCGCTTCGAAGAAACGAGGGAAATCGGCGGCGATCTCCGCAAGATTCTCGGCCAGGTCCTCGCCGCGCGGAATCGGAACAGTCAACTCCCACATCTGGCCGGCGAACTTGAAGTCGCCGAACCACTCCACGTCAATGTCCTCGTCGCGAAACTCGAGCATGTCGATGCTGCGCCGAGCCTGGGCCTCCAGCGCGAGCAGTGTCGTGGACACCTCGTCGGCTGGTCCGCCGGCCCATACGCAGGACCGGGCCTCGGTGTGCACCTCGTCGGTGTCCAGCAAGCCGCATGCCGAGAAGACCGCGGCGTCGGCCGGTATCACCACATCACGGATGTTGAGCGAGCGCGCGAGATCGGCCGCCAACACACCCAACGCGCCGCCGAACGCAACACAGGTGAAGTCCCGTGGATCCCTGCCGCGTTGCACGGTGATCGTGCGGACCGCGCTGCTCATCTCGGCGAGCACCAATCGGTACATCGCGGCGGCCGCCGCCGTGACGTCTTCGCCGAACACCGACTCGAGGCCGTTCCGGATTGCGCACCGGGCCGCGGCGGCGTCGAGCTTGCGGCGGCCGCCGAGAAAGCTGTCCGGATCGACGATGCCCAGGGCCACCGCGGCATCGGTCACGGTGGGTCGGGTACCGCCGTTGCGGTAGCAAGCAGGCCCCGGATCAGATCCCGCGCTCTGCGGCCCGACGCGTGGAATCCCACGCTGGTCGACCCAGCCGATGCTGCCGCCACCGGCCGCTGCCGGGTGGACTTCGATCTTGGAGACACCGGTCAGGAACAGCCCACCCAGGACAGCACGTTGGGTGACGGTGGGAACGCCTCCCGGCGCCACGGACACGTCGAAGGACGTTCCGCCCATGTCACAGGCCAACACATCGCGGACCCCGACTCGGTGGCCCAGCCGCGCTGCGCCGACGACACCGCCCGCCGGACCGGAATCCACCAGCGTGATCGGTCGGCGCTGGGCATGCTCGGCCGATACTGTCCCACCGAATGCCTGCATGAACGAAATCGGGACCCTCAGACCGAGTTCGGACAGCCGACCTTGCACGGACTGTGTGTAGCGCGCGATGTCGAGCCCGGTGAAGGAGTTCAGCACGGTGGTCAGGGTTCGTTCGTACTCACGCATGACCGGGTGCAGCTGGCTGGAGACGCTGATAAAGACGTTCGGTAGCCGCTGCGAAATGCGTTGGGCAAGAAGCGTCTCGTGTGCGGGGTTTACGAAACTCCAGAGCAGGCTGATCGCTACCGCGTCGACCTCCAGCGCTGCCACCCGGTCCACCACCCGGACGAGCTCGTGGTCGCTGAGCGTAACCACGACGTCGCCGGCCTTGTCGATCCGCTCGTCGACTTCGACGATCCGATCCCGGGTAACCACCTGAGGCAGATTGCGCTGCAGGTGATGGTCGCGGTGCATGTTGCGGGCCGAGCGGGCGATCCTGAGTACGTCGCCGTGGCCCTTGGTGGTCAGGAGCGCCACCCTGGCGCCGCGCAACTCGGCCAGAGCGTTGGTCACGATCGTGGTGCCGTTAACGAAGCGCGTTGTGGCACCGAGCAGTTCGGGCAGACTCCAGCCGGCGGTTGCGGCAACATTCTCCAGTGCCTGCACGACACCGTCTGCGAGGTTGGCGTGCGTGGTGTCGGCCTTGTCGGCGAAGCGCCGCCCGAACGAGTCGATGACGGCGATATCGGTGAAGGTCCCACCGATATCGCATCCGATCTGAAACCGTCTGTCCATTTGATCCTGATCCCTGTTCGTCAATGCCCGTAGCGCTGGCGTGATCCGCGGCTGCGCCTGACCAGGTCACGTGCCCGGGTCTCGGCGTCGACGCGAGATGTCGAGGCCGGCAGGTGGTCGTAGATCTCGCCGTAGCGCACCAGCCTTGCTGTCGGGCGAATGGTGCGATCCGCTCGAAAGAACCGAAAGATCAGCACGCCCGACCGGTGGCCGAGGGCGTCGAGCCAGTTCGCTGCTCCCGGGTCGTCATGGGTGAGGACGGCGCGGAAGCGGCCGTCGTCGTCAAGCCGGGCTTGACGATTGTTGAGACTGGTCTGGTGGTAGGTGTAATCGAGACTCTGCCACCACATGTCGCCCAACTGGACACTCCAGAACCCGGTCTGAGGTACGTCGCATTCGAGGATCAACGCCTCGTCGTCGGCGATCTCCCAGACCGCGGTCGGATAGGTCGCCATGGGGTTGTTGGCTGCGCCGGCGTTCGAGGCGAACGAATCGAAATAGATGGTGTTTGTGCCTGCGTTTGCCAAGATGTCGCGCGTGAGGTCCGTCGACCAGGTCTGAGTCTGGAAGCGGACGAAGCGCCCGGCACGCTCGACGCGCTCCGCAAGTGCTTCGGTGGTGAGCTCCGAGGAGTGCCGCGGCCCGCTGACCCATTCGATGTGCAGATCGGCGCCCTGCGCTTCCCAATCATCGAACGCCTCGCGGATATTCATCACGTTCCGGTCACCCGTCGCGGGCTCGAGCTGAATCAAGTTCCCGGGCTGCGGCTCTGCGGACAGAGTGATCTCGAAGCTCCCGTCATCGGCGAGGTCGAAACCGTCGAGATCCCAATTGCCAACGGTGCGCGGGTTCGGCAGCCCGTACGAGACCGAAATCACTTGGAAGTCGACGAACAACGACGAATTGCGGCGACCCCAGATGCGGTAAGTGCACCGGCCGTCGAGGAAGCATTTGCGGTACAGGAAATCCGCGGCGTGCAGCGAGTAGTTGTACACCAGAGGCTGGAAGACCGTGTGCACGTAGAGTTCGGGATAGTGCGGCCGCGGCGCAATCACCATGTTGTAGGCCGCCGCTTCGATTTGAAGCAGATGATTTTCGGCCTGCGCGCGACTGTTGGTATCGGCCGCCCATGGTTGGCTGAGAACGTCGGCACGCACCTGGGCCAGCGTCGTCCGGTATTCGGTCCAGGCGTCCATCAGAACTCGCTCGGGACGTCGAAGTAGGCCTGATAACGGCCGAACAGCGAGCGCTCGGCGGCGATGGAGGCGATCGCATCCTCGTCGTAGAGATGGGCGTTGCGCGCCGAGCGCGGGTGGCGGTTCAGATAATCGCGGATCGCGTCTCGAGCCGTCGGGGTGAACCCTTCCCCGAAGTACTCGTAGAGGGCGCAAACCGCCGACATCGGGTCGGTGATCAGATCCCGGTACTGCACGTTGTGCAGGCGCGCCGGGTCCAGTGCACCGGACTCCAGCCACTCGATGGGTTGTTCGATCATCGCGCGTGATCGCGCCGGATCGTTGTAGTCCTCGAAGCCGAGCATGCGGTTGTTATCCGAGCGTGCCCAGTTGAGATTCGCGGCCAGATCGACCGACGACACGATCGCCTTCAGTGGATCACGGTGTGGCCAGATGAAGCAGGCGTCCGGGTAGGTGCGGAGAATCGTCGGCATCATCGTGAGATGCGTCGGCGACTTGAGCACCCAACGCTTCCGGGGGTTGCGCCACTGCAGGAGCTTGAGCACCCGCAGGTGGTAGCGGTAGGCGATGTCCCAGTCCGCGGCCTTCAGCCATGCGGTGTAGCTCGGAATCTGGCCCAGCATGCCGAACCAGATCGAGCGGAAGCTGTAACACATGAAGTGCACGCAGGATGCCGGAACCGAACCGCCGAATTCGTGCAGTGACGCCAAGACCGGGTTCACCCGGTTCCATTGATCGATCAATTGATGTCCACGCTCGATGCGGGGGTCGTCATAGTAGGTCAGCTTCTCCGGCGGCGGACACGGAAATATCGCCTCCCAGGTCTTCACCGAGCCATTGGACGGGTCCTGGGAGAGCAGGTTCAGCAGCATCGATGTTCCGCTCCGACCTTGCCCGACTACGACGAACGGCTTGACGACCTGCTCCTCGTCGATCTCCGGGTGGCGCCGGTAGGTGTCTTCGATGCGCAGCCTGCCCTCCAGATAGAGCACGAGGTCCGACCGCGTCATCAGCCGTCCCATCAAATTCAGCTCGGCTTCCTCGTCGAGAGCACGCGCGATGATCTCGAACGGCTCGCGCCAGCTGTCGTCGCCGTAATAGGACAAGCCGGTGTGTGACTCTGCGGCGTCGAGCAGCGAACGCGTGTCGAGGGGAACCACCTGCCGTAAATCCAGATGTAGGCCCTCGGCGTTGATCGCGGACACCCAGGCGGGGCGTGCAGGGGCGGTCCAGCCTGAGCCGAGCGATGGGGTCGACATGATCTGAGAGGCTCCCGCACGCGGTGACCGTCGTCCAGGTCGGAGTTCGATATGGATATTCACTGAATGCTTAAGGCTGCAGGTGGTGGAGGTGCGAGGATGGCCGGCATGGAGGTCAACGTCCGGCTCCTGCGGTGTTTGATCACCGTCATCGACGAAGGACACTTCGGGCGCGCCGCCGAACGGCTCTATATCTCGGCGCCGGCGCTGTCCCAGCAGATCCGACGTCTGGAAAGGCAGGTGGGACTGCCGCTACTCGACCGCAGCTCGCACCCTGTGCGGTCGCTCCCGGAGGCGCTGGAGTTCGTCGCCGCAGCGCGTGCGGTACTCGCTGAGAGCGACCGGGCATTGGCGATCGCCCAAGCCTTGAGGCGGCGCGGCGAGAACCGTCTCCGCATCGGCTTCGTTCTCACCTTCGCCGGTCGGATGACGCGACCGATCCTTGACGAGTTCGCCATTGCCGCGCCCGATATCGCCATCGAACTCGTCGAACTCGGATTCGCCGACCAGGTGACGGCGGTGCTGGATGGAGCAGTCGACGTCAGCTTCGCTGTCGGACCGCTGGATTCCAACACCCAGCTTCAAACCGACGTCGTGCTCACCGAACCGCGCATGCTGGCAATGGCCGCGACCCACCCGCTTGCAGTGCAGACCAGTCTGCAGATCGCTGACGTCGGAGAATGTCCCCAGATTTGTGTCGCGCCCGACCAGGTGAGCAGCGGCTGGTTCCGATGGTGGTCTGTGGATCCCAGGCCAGACGGGTCGCGTCCTCACTATGGCCCCGCATGCCACAGCGCAGTGGACTTCCTCGAGATCGTCGGCACAGGCCGCGGAGTGGGGATAACCGCTGCATCGCTCGGCGATCTCTTCCCGCGGCCGGGCATCGCCTACGTGCCCATCGAAGATGTCGAACATTCGACCACTTATCTTTGTTCGCGCGTCGGAGACCGGTCAGCCGCTGTGCAGAAACTGCGTCACGTCGTGACCGATATCGCCGCCGGGCGAGAACTTCGGTGACGTGCACTTGCCACCTGCGGCGTTAACCATTCACTAAAGACCCATATCGAACTTGGAACTGGACGACGGTCACCGCGTGCGGGCAGCCTTATAGAGCATGTCGACCGAGCACCCACCTCACTCCGAGAGGTTTGGTTCAATGGCGCACCCGCCGGCGAAGACGGATTTCGATCCGCACGATCCTGGCCTTGCGCCAGTGCAACACGAAGTGCTGTCGACCATGTTGCAGAGCTGCCCGGTCGGCTGGAGTGAGGCGCATGGCGGATTCTGGACGATCGCGAAGTTCGATGACGTTGTCGCCAGCGCGCGGGATTACGCGGTTTTCAGCGTCGCCCAGGGCGTCATGGTGCCGGCAACGGGTGCCAGCACCCCGGTCCCCCCAGTGCAGGTCGATCCGCCGGAGCATGCGGCCTACCGAAAAATCCTGCACCCACACTTCAACGCGAAAGCCGTTCTCGGCTATGAGACGTTGATCCGAACGGCGGTCGCGGACCTGCTGGCACCGGTTCTCCCCGAAGGGCATGCAGATCTCGTCCAGTGCCTGGCCAAGCCGCTGCCGACGCTTGTCCTGGCCGGGGTTCTGGGACTCGACCCCGACGAGGGCGCGCAGACCCTGGACTTGATCGACGCCTACCTCGACGTGTTCGGCAAGGATCCCGAGCAGCGGCGGATGGCCGCCGTTGAGTTCGAGCGGTTCATTCGGAAAGTGATCGACGAGCGGCGGGACGTCGCTACCGGTGGTGACGTCCTCGCTCAGATCGTTCACTCAGAAATCGATGGCAGCCCGATCGAACCGGAGATGTTGCTCGGGATGGTGCACGTGATCATCTCCGCAGGTCACGAAACGACGATCAACGGGCTGGCGAACGTGCTTTTTCACATCGCGACCGTGCCCGGGCTCCGCGAACAGTTGCTGGCCGACCGCGCCCTGGTCCCCGCTGTGGTCGCGGAGTCGCTGCGGATCGAGTCGCCGATCACCTGTATGGCCCGCACGGTGATCAGCGATACCACAGTGCGCGATGTGGCGATGCGAACCGGGGACAAGGCCCTTCTGCTCTATGGGGCCGCCAATCTCGATCCCGACCGCTTCCCTGAGCCTGACGAGTTCCAGCTTGGCCGAGGAGTGCCCCACATCGCCTTCGGCAGCGGTCCGCACCGTTGTGTGGGCGAGCATCTCGCACTGATGGAGCTCCGGGTCGCCGTCAACTACGTCCTCGACACGATGCCCGACTTTCGCATCCCCCAGGGAGCTCAGGCGGTTTGGGGATCCGGCGCGGTCCGGCGTGGCGTCCGCGTACTGCCGGTCGAATTCGCGCCGGCCGCCGCAGGTGACTTGTGAACGTGTCTGCCCCGCAACAGGATCGGCCTAACCGATGGTAGGCCAACGACTGGACGGGCGTGTCGCACTGGTGACCGGTGCAGGCTCCGGCATTGGTGCCGCGAGCGCGCGTGCGCTTGCCGAGGCGGGCGCGGCGGTCGCGGTGACCGACATCGACCTCAGCGCGGCCAAGGCGGTGAGGGCCAAGATCCTCGACGAGGGTTTCTCTGCGATCGCGGTGCGTTTGGATGTCGCGATCGAGAAGGATTGGACCGAAGCACTGGGTGTTGTCCGACAGCAGCTGGGACCGATCACCATCCTGCACAGCAACGCCGCGCTGACCTCGCCCGAGGCTTATGCCGCCGATCTGGGAGTCGTCGACCTCGACGCTGACGTATTCGACCGCGTCATCGCGGTGAATCTGCGCGGCGGTGTGCTGGGTTGCAAACACGTGGTACCTGACATGGTCGCTGCCGGCGGCGGTTCCATCGTGATCACGTCATCGGTCAAGGGTCTTACCGGCAGCGCTTACCGCACCGCCTACTCGATCTCCAAGGCCGGCCTGAACGCTTTGGCGCGCATGGTCGCAACCGGGTACGGCAAGAGCGGGGTGCGCTGCAACGCGGTGGCACCTGGCATCGTGATGACCCACGGTATTGCAAGCATCCCCCCGGGACAGATGGCTGCATTGAGAGACGCCCATTTGACCCCGACACTGGGCCGACCCGAAGACATCGCCAACGTGGTGGTGTTCCTCGCCACGGACGCCGCAGCGTTCATCACCGGCCAGGTGATCTGTGTGGACGGCGGCCTGCTGGCGCACATTGCTGCGCTCTCCCCCGCGAGCAGTTAAGACGAGCGCTCGAGTTCGGATACGAGGCGTGACGGCACACACCGACGATTGTCCATGCGAACCGGGGCGCCTCGCTGGCCCGTTGGAGGTCGGCCTTGCCGCTCATGACTGGCTCTCGGCACGCAGGTAGGTGCGAAGGTCGGCGATGAACTCGCTATATATGGCGCCGAATGCCGCGGTTACCTCGTCGAGAACAGCCTCGTCGCAGTCGAATTCGCCGTACCACTCCAGGAAGGTGGTGTCGGTGTCGGTGATTGGCAGCACGTGCACGGTGCCACGGTACGTCCGTACGGGAAAGGGGATCTCGTCAACGAACTCGTAGCGGTAACTACGGCCGGAGGCGTCGTAGGCCACCAACCGTTCGCGTGCGCTGTGCCCGTCGGGTTCCAGGGTCAGGTTGCGTATCGAGCCGACAGAGCCTGGGCCTGGACCGTTCTCGGGTTCGTTGGATCTGATGCGCCCTATCCACGCGGGAAGGCCGTGGAAGTCGCCGAGCACCGACCAGACGGTGTCGACGTCGGCGTCGATGACCGTGCTGATGTAGGCGAGGCTCATGTGCACCCTCTCTCAGTAGCCGAATCGGAACAACGCGGGCAAGGATGCCGTCAACAATTCGATCACGCGCCTAGTGTGGCCCGCGGGTCGAAATCGCGACCCTGTCCCGGGCGGGCTAGGCGTTGGCCCCGTGGAAGGCGCAGCCGCTAACGGCCAACGCGCTGGCGCCTGCTCGGCTGTCAGCCTCCTTTTGGCGGGAGGGGCGTCCGTCGCACCGTAGCCGCGCAGGCCCCACGCCAGGTAAGGAATACCGTTCTCTGTACAGAAGTCCAGTGTCGGCGAGTCTGTTTGGTTGCCGTAGCTGAACGGGTTCGACACGCTGGCGATTAGGCCGCGTGCGTGTGCTCGGCGGTCGAGCGTGACGTTCGAAATCTTCGCGTCACTGGCATGCCGTCCACGTTTACCGTGAACGGCGATCAGAACGGTGGGTATGGTATTCGGTACCGGAGCGGCGCGGTGCCCACGCCCGAGCCTCGGATCATGGACGGTGAAGTCGATGCTGCCAACACACCCCGACCGGCTGCTCGGCTCGCTCCTGCCGGCCTGGGCCGAGGATCGCTCTGATGCGCCTTGGATCTTGAGCGACGGCGGCTGTTGGACGTTCGGTGATGCGCATGAACGCGTTGAGGCTTATGCCGCTGGTTGGGCGCGACATGGTGTGGGCCGTGGAACACGTGTGGCGTTGCTGCTCGAGAATTCGGCCGAGTACGTGATGATCGTGACCAGCCTGGTGAGGGTGGGGGCGGTGTTCGTGCCGATCAATCCGGACTTCAGCGGGCCGTATCTCACGGGTCTCCTCCGAACGCTCAGCCCTGCCGCGATCGTCCTGGGTGCGCACGCCGACGATGTGACCTGGGCGGTGGTCGCCGGTTCGCCGGTTCGGCTGGTGGTCGCGGCCACGGAGTCGGGGCCGTCGTTGGAGAAGCTGCGCGTCACCACCCTCGAGGAGTTGCGGTCTGACTCCCGGTCTACGCCCCACGTCGAGCAGGATTCCGGTGAGGTCGCTTCAGTCCTGCTTACCTCCGGTACGACCGGGCCGTCGAAGGGCGTCATATCCAGCCATGAGGCGTGGATCACCGGTGTTGAGGTGACCTGCCGGGGACGCGGCGTCAACGACGAGGACGTGTTTCACCTGTGTACGCCGATGTCGCACTCTGCCTCCTGGGCGCTCAACATCTGGAGTTCGCTGTGGTGTGGGCTTCCTGTGGTGATCTGCGAAAAGTACTCCACCTCGGACTTCTGGCCCAGTGTGCGTCGTCATGGTGCGACGCAGCTGTGCACGATCGGGCCCGCGCATATGTGGCTGTGGAATCGGCCCGAGGAGCCCGACGACGCAGCCAACCCCGCCCGGGTGTGGACGGCCGTGCCGCTGCCGGGGGAGATGTGGAAGCCGTTCTGTGATCGGTTCGGCCTGCAGGCGATCGTCTCGATGTACGGCCAGACGGAGGTCATGCCGGCGACGATGGGAGACGCTCAGGAACAGGAGAAGCCGGGGAGCTCAGGGCCCCCTCACCCGGGCGTCGAGTTGCGGGTGGTTGATGAGTGCGACCGAACGGTGTCGCGTGGCACTCCCGGCGAGCTGTTGGTCCGGCCGCGTCGCCCTCATGTGATGTTCGAGGGCTACCTCGGTGAGCCGGTTGCGCGCTCCGATTCAGACTGGTTCCGCACCGGCGACCTAGTGACGATCGACTCCGACGGGGACGTGTACTTCGTTGACCGCAAGTCGGATCACATCCGGTGGCGCGGCCACAATGTGTCGTCCGCGGAGGTCGAAACCGTTCTGGGTCGGCACCCCTCCGTGGCGGAGGTGGCTGCGTACGCGGTGCCCTCCCCAGAGGGCGAGGACGACGTGATGGTCGCGGTCATCCCTTGCGACGATGCGGCTTTCGATGCCCGCGAGCTGATCACTTTCGCTGCGGGCCAGCTGCCTAAGTATGCGGTGCCACGCTACGTAGAGGTCGTTGATGCTCTGCCGAGGACCGCGACTGGCAAGGTCGAGAAGTATCTGCTGCGGCAGCGGGGAGTCACCCCGAGCTCGTGGTACAAGAACTAGGGAGATCAATCTGACCGGGCGCTGACCCGCGAGACGGCTTGACCCGCGAATGGCAGCCGTGTCGTCTACGGTGTGCCGGCTTCTGATCGCTTGGGCTCCCGGCGGCCGATCCAGCCGGCGGTGTTCAGCATCTGGTTCGCGTAGAGGGTGTCCATGAATTCATGAATCTCCACGATTACGCCGTCGCGAAGATGGAACAACCAACAATAATGATTCTCGTACCGGTCTTCGCCGTGGATTCTCCCGGATCCGCGGGTGATCGCGGAAACTCGGTCGTCCTCTGCGGTGAGGTAGTCAACCTGGAACTGAACTCCTCCTGGCAACATCGAATCCATCAGCTTTTGGTAGACCGCGTGCCAATCCGTGGCGGGGATGCTCTGACGAGGTGACTGAAGATGGACCAGGCTCGCCGGATCCTGCAGAGCGAACGCTTGGTCGTACTTCTCTTGGCTCAGCAGCTCGAAGAACGTACGGATGACGTCCTTGTTGGTGGCAATGTTGTCGCTCATCGAATGCTCCAATCGGGTGGTGGGGGTTGTCATGGATGAAGCAGAACCTGCATCGACTCGAAGCCGCGGAATGCTATGTCCAGGATGCGCGGCGGGTCGTTCTCGGCGAGCCGCATGTCCGGAAAGCGTTTCGCCAGTTGGGAGAACAACGCTTCTCCCTCCAACCGGGCCAGGCTGATGCCGAGACACAGGTGTGCGCCGGCACCAAAGGAAACCGGGGCCGGATCCGACCGCTTGATCCGGAAGCGGCCCGGGTCGCTGAACATCTTCGGATCGTGGTTGGCGATTCCGAGGTAGAGCTCCAGGGGCTCGCCGTCGGGCACCACCAGATCACCGATGCGTTGCTCGCCGACGGCGTAGTAGAAGGTGTCGAATGCTGGCGAGTCATAGCGGAGTACCTCTTCGGTGACCAAGCGACCGAGCGAGGGGTCGTCGACCAGCTCCGCCATCTGGTCTGGGTGGCGCAGCAGGGCGTAGATGCCGTTGGCCAGCATATTGTTCGACGTGTCGAACCCGGCCGCGAACAGCAGCATGATCAGCGAGATCATCTCGGGCTCGGTGAGCTCGTCGCCGTCGTGGGTGGCTTCGATGAGAGCGGTGATGACGTCGTCCTGCGCGGATTCTCTGCGCGCGGCGATGAGGTCGCGGATCTCATCCGCCCACCGCGCGCGGTCACGCATGCGCGCGATCTTGTCCTCGAACGTTGAGTTCGGGTCCTTGAGCAGGCCTTGCTCCCTGGCATGACGGACGAACGATTCGCTGTTCTCCGGAGTCAGCCCGATGATCTCGCCGATGACGTGTTGCGGTAGCGGAGCGGTGACTGCATCGACGATGTCCACGGGCCGAGTCGGGTCGATGGCGTCGAGGAGCCGGGTGACCTCCTCCTCCACCCGCTCGCGCATCTGTTCCATCCGACGGGGTGTGAACGCTTTGCTGACCAACCTGCGCGCTCGTGTGTGGTAGGGAGGGTTGGAGAAGACCAGCCAGGGAGGCAGATTGCCGCTCGCTTCCTTCAATGCCGTGACCTCATAGGGTGTCAGCTTCAGGTGAGGGGTCGAGAGTTCGTAGTCGGGATGCGTCTTCCAGAGGCCGGGTGTGCGGAGCACGCCGGTGACTGCCTCGTAGCCCCAGACCGCGGTGTAGCCCAGGGAGACTCTGGCGGCCTCACCGTGGTGATGCAGTCGGGAGAGGATCGGGTAGGGGTCGCGCCTGCCGGCTGGCGTAAACAAAGCCTCTCGGATCAGGGTGTCCGGGTTCTCGACGGTGGTGGTCATGCGTCCTCTCCGGTTCTGTCTCCAGAGCTGGATCTCCGGAGCTCGATGCTCAGCGCGACTCGTGGACAAGCGGCGACCGCTTCTCTGAGGGCGGGTAGCCTATCGATGCCGGGTCGGTCGTTGAGAACGACCATCTCGTCGTTGTCTTGGATCTCGAAGATGTCCGGCGCCAGAGCGGCGCATGCGCCGTGTGTCTCACAGGCGTCGCGGTCGACCAGTACCTGTGCGGTTTCTTCTTTATTGCGCGTGTCTTTCAGCGGGACCACTCCCTTAGGTGTTCTCGGTTCGTCCGATTGCTGAGCCGATCCGATTGCCGTCCCCGATAGCTGAGCGAAGGTCGCGGGGTGCAAGCGCGTCGCCGATCACGTGAACCTCGCCGTTCCAGGACTGCAAGGCATCGACGAGTTCGAGCCTGGGCAGCGGGTGGAGTACCAGGACGAGCGCCTCAGCGGCCAGGACGGTTCGTTTGGGGCGGTCTAAGAGCAGAGATCGAACAGTCACCGAGTCAACGGTCGCGGACTCGAGTAGCGAATGGGGAACTGTGACGACGCCGAGTTCGGCCAGTCGCCGCTGCACCGGCTCGCGTTCGAGATTCGGCGCGAGTTTCGCGGCGACCTCGGCGAAGCGGGTGACCAGGTGGACTTGCGTCTCCTCGCGAGCCAGCTGCTCGGCCGCACCGACCGCCGCGTAGGTTCCGAGATCGTCGACCACGACCGCGGTGCGCGGACGCAACTCGGGCCGGTTATGCACCTCGGCGGCGCTGAAGACATTCGTCCGGTCCAACCCGTCCGGTAGCAGCCTCGGGCGGGCGATCTGCCTCCCATCCATCCGGGGGGTCGCTCCGGTGGCCACTACGACCACATCCGGGTCCAGAGCACGGACGAAGTCGATGTCGACCGTGCGGTCGAGCCGGAGGTCCACACCGAGGCGGCGGAGCTGACGGGCTTGCCACTGCACGATGAGTCGCAAGTCTGATCGGTATGGCGCTGCGGAAGCGTGACGGATCGCCCCTCCGGGTTCTTCCGCCGCGTCGCACAGGACGACGTGATGTCCGGCCTCGGCGGCGACTCGAGCGGCCTCCAGGCCGGCCGGGCCGGCGCCGACGACGAGTACGCTCCGCGGTTCCACGGAGCGCGCAGCACGCGCGTTGGCCAGCTCGTTGCCGACCGACGGGTTCACCGCGCAGACCATTCTGCGAGCGGGCGAGTTCATGGCGGCGACGCAGTCGTTGCAGGCGATGCAGGGCAGAACGTCATCCTCGACGCCGTCGAAGGACTTGCTGACCAGGTTGGGGTCGGCGATGGTCGCCCTGGTGAGCGAGACGAGGGTGGCGGTTCCTTGCGCCACGATCGCCTCGGCCTCGTCCAGGGTGTTGATCCGTCCGGTGACGATCGTCGGGAGCGACACCTGCGCGCTGAGAAGTTCCGTGGTGGGCAGCTGGTATCCGTGGGGCTCGTGCATTCCTCCGATGAGTGCCGGGTAGTTCGTGAGGTGCCCGTACGACAGATCGAAGAAGTCGATGAGGCCGCCGGCTTCGATGGCTTCGGCGATCTCGATCGAGTCCTTGACCTCGAGCCCACCGTGCACAGCCTCGGAGACCGACATGCGGATCCCGACCGGGAACGCGGGCCCGACCTCAGCTCTGATCGCGCTCAGGATCTGGTGGAGGAACCGCATCCGGTTGTCGAGGCATCCGCCGTACTCGTCGGTGCGGTCATTCAGCAGCGGGGATAGGAACTGGCTCAACAGGAATCCGTGCCCGGTCTGGACCTCAACTCCGTCGAGCCCGGCGGCACGGCAATGCCGGGCGGACCTGGCGTAGCTGTCGACCACCTCATCAATCATCTTGTGGCTCATCGCCACCGGCACACGGTCGAACAGGTCCAGTGGGATCGTGGACGATGACCAGGGCGGTGTCTGGTTCGTCGCCGCAGCGCCCTGGTGCGACAGCTGTTGGAAGACGACCGTGCCGTGTGCGTGGATAGCGTCAGCGAGCCGGCGCAGGCCCGGCACGACGGTCGGCTCCCACAACGCGAGCACTCCGCGCGCCGAGGGATGGACGATGCCATCACCCAGGATGATCAGCCCGACGCCGCCGGCGGCCCGCCGCTCGTGGAAGGCGATCAGCGCCTCACTGACGACCACGCTGGCGAAGCCGGTCCCGTGGGCGGCCCGCACGATCCGGTTGGGGATCGTGACCGCGTTGACCTGCACCGATTCCCGAAGCCTGACGTATCGGGACTCCGTGTGGGAGCTCGCGCGCGTCAGCATCGCGTCAAGAATTCGATCATCCCGCCGCCACCAGCTCGTCGGTGACCTGGGTGGGAGCGTTCACCATGCCACCGGTAGCTTCTCGAGGGATCGGAAGAACTGATGATCGCTCCATGCAGCCTCTCCTTCCTGACGGATGCCGGGTAGCCGGTCGAATAGGGCGGTGAAGAACCCGGTCGACTCCACCCGGGCGAGCTGCGCGCCGATGCAGTAGTGGGCGCCGAACCCAAATGAGATGAAGGCATTGTCCTTTCGACGGATGTCGAACGAGTCCGGGTTGTCGAACGTGCTCGGATCCCGATTAGCCGCGGCGAGCAGGACCACGACGGTGGATCCAGCGGGGATCAACTGCCCGCCGACCCGGAAGTCCTCCAGCGTGACCCGCGGCATCGGCATCGGCACCGGGCTGTCGAAGCGGAGCATTTCGTCGATGGCTCCCGGCAGCAGAGTCCGGTCGTGCATCAGCGCACGCAGCTGGTCCGGGTGTTGGAGCAGGCACAACATCCCGTTCCCGATGAGGTTCGAAGTGGTCTCGTAACCGGCGAAGATGAGTTCAAAGGTCATGGCGATGAGCTCGTGCTCGTGCAACCGTCCGTCCTCTGCATCCTCGGCCTGGATGAGCTTGGTGAGCAGGTCCTCCTGCGGGCGCTCGCGCCGCTCGGCGATGCGCTCGCGGACGTAAGCCGCGACCTCCAGGGTCGCGGTGTTCGCGGCCACCCGGTACGGGTCGAGATCGGCGCCCGGCGGAGCGTCAGTCATGGCCTTGGACCACGCGATAAAGCGTGGAAGATCACCGTGCCGGATGCCCAACAACTCAACGATGATGTTCTCGACGACGGGGTAGGAGTAGTCGTGGACCAGATCCATCCGTCCGAGCGGTTCGAGTGCATCGAGCCGCTCGTGAGCGACCTGTCTGACGCGTTTCTCCCAGCGTTCCACCCCACGCCGGGTGAACGCGTTGGACACGAGCCGGCGCAGCCGAGTGTGCTCCGGACGGTCGTTGTAGAGCATCCGTGAGGTCGAGATGCGCTTTGCCTCAGGATCGTCTTGGAGGCAGTGGGCTAGTCCGGCTTCCCGACGACTCATGACGGCGTCGCCGCGGAGCACCTCGTTGGCCTCCTCGTAGCCCGAGACCAGCCAGGTGCCCACCGAGGTGTGGTGTACAGCTGAGCTCTGCCGAAGCCGCCGGTAGAAGCCCCATGGATCGCGCCGGGAGCTGGGATCGGTTAGATACCTCGCTGCCTCGGCGCCTACATCGAGCTCGGGTCCGGTGAGGTTAGTGGACATCGTCTCAACGCCCTTTCGACCGTTTCCATGTAGAGCTCAGCCAGCGCACCCGCACGAGGACGTCCCGCCGCTCGGGCTCATGGATGTCGATGTCCTCGACGCGGACGGTGCCGTACTCGCGGACCACGGCGGCTTTCATGAACTCTCCCGGTGTTTGAGGAGATGGGCAGTGATCGTTCGTGACGATATTAGATATAATATCAGTTTTAATGATGGCGTGCCATGCTGCGGCTCGATCGGCAGGGGTGCGTTGCGGCCTCGTATGTGAGCGCCTCGGGCGTTACAGGCGGCCCGCAGATGCTTGTTGGGCGCCTCGCTCGTCAGAAGGGTTCCGGGCGCGGAGCGCCCGGATGGCGCCGAAGACGGGAGTCCCGCTGGGTGGTTCAGCGCGGGACTGATGATTACGCCCGAGACGTGTTGCACTATAAGCGTTTTGCATCAGCGGTGTCGGCACTGATTGCTAACGCTCGTCGAGCTTCGGCTGGGTCATCATCGTGCACGGGTTGTAGTAAAAGAGCTTGATGTCGACAACCTTGCCGTCGCGGAAGGTGCATTGCTCCAGGAAATGCGTGAGTTCGCCGGTGCTCTGATCGGGGATCCCCAGACATGCCGCGACGCGGTCACCGTCAGCGATGAGGTAGTGCAGGGTGATGTTGGAAAGATCCATGAAGCGGTTGATCTTCTCCATGAGCGAGAGGAAGTCCTTCTTGTAAAAGATCCCCCGGTAGGGGAGGAAGTCTGGCTCGTTGATCACCAGGTCATCGGCTAGGCCGGCCATGAAACCCTCGTAGTCCTGGGCGATCCCCGCCTTGTACATCGCTTCGGCGATGGCGCGGTTCTGCTCAGTGATCGTTGCGCTCGACACCATGGTCATCATCCTTTCAGGCCAGAATAGATATGATATACGTTACACAGACGGGCCGGACTGCCGCAAGAGAACCATGTGATGATCCGATACTATATCTATTTTCGGGTGACATCAGAGCACACGATCGCCGTGGAACGGAAGGCGCGCGCTTATTGACTGCCGCGAGCCAACACAGGCGCGCAGTCTGGACTGGACAGTCGCCGCGGATCCGTTTCTTACCGGCGAGTGACGTTGATCTCCGAGTAACCCCGAATCAGCAGGCTCGGGCTCTGCTTCAGACTAGTTTCGTCCAGCTCGAGGTTCGGAAGCTCGGGGACGAGGGCGCGGAGCGCGATCTGGGCCTCCATCCGCGCCAACGCCGAACCGAGACAGAAGTGCGTGCCTTTACCGAAACCGAGATGTGGTGTGGTGCGGGTGATATCGAATCTATTGGGGTTTGTGAACCGAGACGGGTCCCGGTTCGCCGCACCGATCATCATCGCGATCAGTCCCCCGGCGGGAATCCGCACGCCCTCGATCTCGACGTCCTCATAGGGAGCCTTGAACATGAACTGAAATGGCGCCTCGAAACGCAGCGACTCTTCAAGAGCTCCAACCACCAGATCCGGATCGGCCACAACCAATTCCAGCTGATCCCGGTTTCGCAACAACGACACTACGGTATTGCCGATTAGTGTGGTCGTCGTTTCGTTGCCCGCCGCGAGCACAACCAGCAAGAAGAGCACGGTTTCCGTCGTAGACATCACCGAGGCGCCGTCAGCTTTCAGTAGGTTGCTGAGCAGGTCGTCACTAGGATTCTCCCGGCGCGCCTGGATCAGCGGCACGAAGTAGTCCGAGAACTCTTTGAGCATCGTGATCAGGCCGATCATGTTGGCCGTGGATTCCCGACCCGCGCTTTCCGCGAGGGTCGCTAGTTCGTCGCTCCATCGCTTGATGTTCTCGTACTGTGCCGGGTCAACCGAAAAGAGTTCGGCGATCACCTGAACCGGAAGCGGCACCGCGAGCTCCTGCAGAAGATCGAACCCCTCCTTGGAGCGCACAGCTCGCATGTTCTGTTCCACGATGTCCTGGATCCGCGGACGAAGCGATTCGATCCGGCGACTCGTGAAACCACGATTCACTAGCGTCCTGTGGCGAGTGTGCTCCGGTGGGTCCATCCCCACGATGACTCTTGCCGTGAACAGCTCCGCGAAGTCGAGCTTGATTCCCTCTGCCGCTTTCTGGAGGGTCTGAATTAGCTTCTGAGCCTCCGGCGAGGAGGGGTCGATCTTCGGCGGGAATCCCATGGTTTCCTGCTGGTTCGGGAAGTTGGTGAAGAGATCGGGACGCGTCATCATGAATTCGACGCCGTTGTAGCTCGACACCACCCAGGTCCCGGACGGAGCCTGATAGACCGGTGCGCGTTCGAGCAGCTGCTCGTATCGCTCGAATAGGTCTTCCCGGCAGGCTGGGTCCCACGGCTCGAAGTACACATCGCTGGCGGTCATCGGGTCTCCACTCCGGCTTGGATCTGGTACTAGCTCAGACACAGCATGAATAGATATAATATTGGTTTGGTCGCCTGGCCGCCACCCTTGGCCCGGGATTGGAACTTGACGCCAGCCGGCCCTGCCAAGGCCGTCGAGACATCACTCCCAGTTCCTCCGCCGGCGGATCTCAAGGAACTCCTCGAGACAACGCGGCTGCTTCACAATCCGATACTATATCTATTATGATCTGAGCGACACAACGAAGCCGGGAAGCAGGTGACCCCATGAAGGCCGCTGTGGTTCGGGAGTACGGCAGCGTGCGAGTCGAGGACATCGACATCGCATGACCGCCACTCGCCTGCGCTTCGACGAACGGGTCGCGGTGATTACTGGTGCGAGCTCTATATGGAAACGGTCGAAAGGGCGCTGAGACGATGTCCGGCTCCTCTATTTGAGCGGGAGACCACCGCCTAATAACAGATATTATATCTCGATGTCGTGAAGTGAGGAGGGTGTCCGAGATGGATCTTGGGATCGCCGGCAAGATTGCGTTCGTATCGGGCGGCAGTATGGGTATGGGGCGCACCACCGCGGAACTCCTCGCGGCTGAGGGCTGCCGGGTCGTGGTGGCGGCCTTGCCTGAGCACGCGGCCTCGATCGACGAGACCGTGGGCGCGATTAAGTTAAGCGGCGGCGAGGCCGTCGGAGTCGCCGCGGACCTGACCGTCGAGGCCGACGTCAACGGGGCCGTGGCAGCGGCCACCGAGGCGTTCGGGTCGGCTCCCGACATCGCCGTGGCTAACGTCGGTGGCCCCAAGCCGGGCGACTTCTTCGATGTGACCAACGACGACTTCACCCGTGCCCTGCACGCGATGGCGCTCAGCATGATCTATCTTGCCCGCTCGGTCATTCCGCACATGCGAAAACAGCGCTGGGGACGAATAGTGGCACTGAACGCCGGGGCGGCCAAGGAGCCGCCACCCGAGCTCCCCCACATCCTGGCCAACACCTCGCGCGCCGCGGTTGTCACGTTGAACAAGTCGTTGGCCAATGAGTTTGGCCGCGACGGCATAACGGTGAATACGATCGCGACCGGCTACATCGAGACCCCGCGGATGCGGGCCTACTACGAGAAACTCGCAGCCGACCGAGGGGTGTCGGCGGACAGCCTGATCGCCGAACTCACGGCGAACGTCCCGGCCCGGCGCATCGGAACGCCCGAGGAGATGGCGGGTGTGATCGCGTTTCTGTGCTCGCAACGGGCCGGCTACGTCACCGGCGAGTTCATTGCGGTCGACGGCGGATTCCACCGGAGCGCCTGGTGAGCCCGAGCGTTCGAATGAACCACTTGCGACGGCTGGAGGAAAAGATATGACATCGCGCATGCGGCGGATTCGCAACACGCCCAGTGTCTGCGACTGGTCGGCCACCGGCCCATCGGGACGAGAGAGGGTCCGACGAGGGCGGGTCATACGTCGATCCAGTGAAGCGCCCCATCTCCACCGTTGGGGCACGGGTAGCGAGGCCTCCCACGGGAATACCCCGACCAAGGGCGCAGCGTGATCGCCACCGTAGTCAACGCGGTTGGCAGCGGATTCAGCGTCGAGGACATCTCCATCGCGGCCCCGATCGGCCGAGAGGTGCTTGTCGACGTCAAGGCGGCCGGGCTCTGCCATTCCGACCACACCATCGCGACGATGGACATCGGCTACGCGATGCCGTTGGTGCTAGGCCACGAGGTCTCCGGTGTAGTGGTCAGCGTCGGTCCGTCGGTCACCAGTGTCGCGGTGGGCGACCACGTTGTGGGTTGCCTGGCCCAAAGCTGCGGCGGGTGCGCTCGATGCCTCGACGGCCAGCCGCTGCAGTGCCAACGCCCCGAGGCGACCCTGCGCGACCGGGACGAGCCGCCGCGGCTCTCGCGCGACGGCGAGGCGATCTCGCAGGTCTTCGGACTCGGGGGCTTCGCCGAACAGGCGCTGATTCACGAGAACCAGCTCGTCACGATCGCCAAGGACGTGCCGTTCCCGCAGGCGGCCCTGCTGGGCTGCGCGGTTTTGACTGGGGCGGGCGCGGTCCTGAACACCGCCAACGTGCGAGCCGGCGACAGCGTCGTGATCATCGGAGCCGGCGGGGTGGGAATCAACGCCGTCACCGGTGCCGTGCTGGCGGGCGCATCGACGATCATTGCCGTCGATGTCGAAGATCTGCGGCTGGGGGCTGCCACGCGATTCGGCGCCACGCACGTGATCAACTCGGCGAAAGAGGATGTTGTCGAAGCGGTGTCGGCGATCACGAGAACCGGCGCGGACTACGTCTTCGATTTCGTTGGCACCACCGCCGTGGCCAGCAGCTGCCTCTCGATGCTCGCGGTGGGCGGAGGACTCTATCTGGTCGGTGTCGCCGACCCGGCGGCCGACGTCCCGGTGAACATTGTGTCGTCGGTCTTGAGGCAGACCCGGGTCCAGGGTGTGTCGCTGGGATCATCGAACTTCAAGCGCGACATCCCGTTCTATGCAGACCTCTATCTTCAGGGTCGAATGAATCTCGACGATCTGGTCTCCCTGGAGATTTCGCTCGAGCAGATCGAAGACGGCTATGCCCGCATGAAGGATCCCGCCATTACCCGCGCCGTCGTCACATCATTTTGATCAACCGTCCGAAGGGCGAGAGCATGCATAGCGTCAGACCTCTTGAATATCTATCCGTCGGTGCACACAACCTCGGCGAGGCCGTCGAGTTCTACTCCCGGGTCATCAGGCTGGACCGGACCCAACAGGTGGGCGGCACCGCGTTCGTGACCGGCGGTCCCGGCCGCGTCGTCGAGTCGGTGGTACCGCGATGAGCGCGCCGACCCGCTTTCCCGACGGGTCCCAGAAGGTGGTTGATCATCGGGAGCTGTTCATCGGCGGGCGGATGGTCGCGCCCAGCGGCCAGAACGTGATTGAGGTGATCTCACCGCATTCGGAGATGGTCGTCGGGCGCACGCCCGACGGCGCGCCGGCCGACATCGACGCGGCGGTGGCCGCGGCCCGATCGGCGATGTCTGGGGAGTGGGGGCGCTCGTCGGTCGCGGAGCGCGTCGACGTGATGAAGCGTCTGCTGGCCGAGTGCCGCCGGCGCTCCGATGAATACGGACGGGCCCAAGTGTTGGAGATGGGTTGCCCCATTTCGCAGGTTAATCAAGTGATGGTCGGGCCGGCGCTGGAACACCTGGAGTATTACAGCGACCTGATCGCGGGGATGCAGTTTGAGGAACTGCGATCCGGCGCCGGGGGCAGCAGCGTCGTCCGCCAGAAACCGGTGGGTGTTGTCGGGGCCATCCTCCCGTGGAACGGGCCGCCGGCGTTGACGATGATGAAACTCGCGCCAGCGCTCGCAGCTGGGTGTGCGATGGTCCTCAAGCCGGCGCCCGAGGCGCCGTTGGATTCCTACGTGCTCGCCGACGCCGCCATGGCGGCCGGGCTGCCCGACGGTGTGCTTAACATCGTTCCCGGCGGTCGCGAACTGGGGGAGTATCTGGTGACGCATGCCGGCGTCGACAAGATCTCCTTCACCGGCTCAAGCGCGGCAGGTCAGCGCATCGGGGCCCTGTGCGGCGAACGGCATCGGCCCGTGACACTCGAGCTCGGCGGGAAATCGGCCGCCATCGTTCTACACGATGCGGAACTCACCACCACGGTCGAGGGACTGGCGTTCAACTCGTTTCTCAACAACGGGCAGGTGTGCGCCGCCGACAGCCGAATCCTGCTACCGGCCAGTCGCTTTGACGAGTTCACCGACGCGATAGTCGCGATGGTAGCCGGGTTCACTGTCGGTGATCCGTTCGATCCGGAGACCTTCGTCGGCCCGCTGGTGAGCCAACGCCAACGTGAGCGGGTGGAAGGGTACCTCGCAAAGGGCATCGCAGAGGGTGCGCGGGTGGTGGTCGGTGGTGGCCGTCCGCCGAACCTTCCCCGCGGCTGGTACGTCGAGCCGACAGTGTTCGTCGACGTCAAACCATCGATGACGATCGCCCGCGAAGAGATCTTCGGACCGGTAATCACCCTCCTTGCCTATACTGACGAGGACGAGGCCTTGGCTATAGCCAACGACACCGATTACGGTCTGGCGGGCTCGATCTGGACGGCCGATGTGGCGCATGCGCTGGAGTTGTCGGCGCGCGTGACGACCGGGATCGTGGCGATCAACACGTTCGGCTGTCAGCCGTGCACGCCTTTCGGCGGCGTCAAGCGCAGTGGCATCGGGCGTGAAGGCGGCCCGGAAGGGTTATCGGCCTACCTCTACAGCCAGTCCATCCTCATGGGTTGAGCGCATGCCTTTGACCGGTGAGCAACTCTGGCGGCACCGAGCGCGGTATCCGAGACGTGTACTGGGCTCAAAGTGAAATCGTTTGGTGTCCGCAGATCTACACATCGTCGCGGTGCGACCCGGCATGTAATAGCGGAGCCCTAACTTTTGTCCCCGCAAGTTTCTGATGTTGGATTGGAGTCCTGGGCACTTCGTTCCCTGGGAAAACCCCGATGCCGTGATCGACGATATCCGTGCGACGTTTCGCCAACTGCGCTGATTCCCGCCGGGTAACGAGCCGCGGGTGGGTTGGGACAGTCCGACAAGAATCAACCTGGCCAAACCGCCCATATACGCAGCGCGAGTTAGCGACTACGGGCTAGACAACCATCCGGCTGCTTAAGTGGCGATCGTCCTGTGCTGGCCCGCGTTGGTCTCTCTATTTTTCGCCAGGTGTCAGCTTGTTGCGTGAACAGTCGAGGTTAGGCTCGCGACTTGATGTAGAGTTCGCCGGCCTCTTGCGCGTACTTCTTCGAGGCTGCGGCCGCGCGGTCGGCATCGCCCTTAGCGACGGCTCGGATCAGCTCCTTCTGCCAGCGGGCAGCGAGCAGTGGAGATCCGGGGGTGGCGTCGGTGATTCCGGGGAAGAACCGGAGGGTGGAGCGGACCATCAAGACGAGGCGTGGCGATCGCGCGGCGATGTTGATCGACTTGAAGAACTCCCAGTTCGCGGAGGCCCGGGCG
>NZ_DATMLH010000091.1:0-10439 GCF_035570115.1 Mycobacterium sp. | reverse complement strand
CCTGCTGTTCAGCAGCTTCGTCTTCGGCGCCACGTTCGGCGGCATCATCAGCATGTTCGTCAATGGGACCGGGATGCTGGTGTTCGCTTCGGCGATGTGCACGTTGGCAACCGCCTATACGTACTTTCACCAGGACCGCCGCGCCCTATTGAATTAGCCTCCCGGACAAATACATCGGCAGCAGCGCTGGGGGAGCGCTGCTGCCGATGCGTGGGTGGAGATGTCAGGTGGCGCCTTGACCACCGCTCAGGGTCCGCTGGATGTCGGGCTTCATGGCGACCAGTTGCTGGTTCCAGTAGCCCCAGTCATGCGTTCCGTTGGGCGGGAAGTTGAACGTGCCGTTGCGGCCGCCCGCTGCGGTGTAGTTGTCGCGGAACTGCTCGTTGGTGCGCAGCGTGAACTGCTCCAGGAACTTGGCCGGCATGCTGTCGCCGCCTAGCTCGTTCGGAGTGCCGTTGCCGCAGTACACCCAGATGCGGGTGTTGTTCTGCACCAGGCGAGGGATCTGGGACCATCGCGTCGTTGCGCTTCCACGCCGGGTCGCTCGTCGGGCCCCACATGTTGGTGGCGTTGTAACCGCCCGCGTCGCCCATCGCCAGACCGATCAGGGTCGGCCACCAGCCCTCGGAAGGGTTGAGGAAACCGGACAGCGACGCCGCGTAGGAGAACTGCTGCGGGTAGTACGCGGCCAGGATCATTGAGGAACCGCCGGCCATCGAAAGACCCACGGCGGCATTGCCGTTCGGAGAGATACCCCGGTTGGCCTGCAGGTACGCCGGAAGCTCCCTGGTTACGAACGTCTCCCACTTGTAGGTCTGGCAGCCCGCCTTACCGCAAGCCGGCTGGTACCAGTCGCTGTAGAAGCTGGACTGTCCACCAACGGGCATGATCACGGACAGGCCGGACTGGTAGTACTCCTCGAACGCGGGGGTGTTGATGTCCCAGCCGTTAAAGTCGTCCTGAGCGCGCAACCCGTCGAGCATGTAGACCGCGTGCGGCCCGCCGCCCTGGAACTGCACCTTGATGTCGCGGCCCATCGCCGCGGACGGTACTTGCAGATACTCGACCGGCAGGCCCTTCTTGGAGAACGCCCCCACGGTCGCCGTGCCGCCGATAGCACCGACCAGGCCGGCCAGCAAGGCCGCCCCAACAGTCGCGATTGCGAGTCGACGCGGCAACCGCCCCGCCGCGCCGCGCAACTTCTCACCGAACTTCATAGCTCCTACCCATCCCAACTTTCATTTGCCGCATTAGGCGGTCGAATAGCTGTCGGACGCAGTCAAACACAGCGCGCGGCTTACTCCCGGTTGTCGCCGCGGGGTGTGACGTCGCGGTTGGCTAACGATTAAGCCTCGGCGCGGACTCGAATATAACGATTGTGAATCGTCGGCCCCGGGACCTCGTCAGTAGCCCGGCCGCAATGGAATTCGGCAGGGATGTAGCCGCTGAGGGGTCGGAAGATTCCTGGGCTAGGTGACCAAGCGCCGCAATAGCGTTGACGCAGTGATGATTCCGAGTGCCGCAGCCACCACCAAGACGGCGATGTCCGCGGGGTGGAACGCAGTGCCGATCAGCAGCGCACGTAACGCGTCGACTTCGTAACTGAGCGGGTTGACCTTGCTCAGCACATGCAGCCATGCGGGCATCACGTCCACCGGGTATAGCGCGTTGGACGCGAAGAACAACGGCATCGTGATGGCTTGACCGATGCCCATCAGCCGATCACGACTGCGGACCAGCCCGGCCAAGGTCATCGACAGGCACGCGAAGAAGGCCGCACCCAGCATGACGACGCCCATCGCCCCCAGGATCCGCAGCGGATTGATGGTCAGCCCAATGCCCATCAGATAGGCGAGCGCCAACACGCCGACGACCTGCGCGACCGATCGCACGCCCGCCGCAAAGGACTTACCCGTGATCAGTGCGGATGCCGGCGCAGGCGTCACCACGAGTTTGGCCAGGATGCCCGCGTCGCGGTCCCAGATGATCTGGATGCCGTAGAAGATCGAGATGAACAGCGCCGACTGCGCGATGATGCCCGGCGACAGGAAGGCCAGATACGACACCGATCCGGTGTTGATCACATGCAAACGGCTGAACGTGGTACCGAAGATCAACAGCCACAGCGCCGGCTGCACCATCCTGCTGACCAGCTCGGTGCGGTCGTGTTGCAGCTTCTGCAGTTCAACGATCGCGAACGCCCCGACGCGACCCACCGTTGCGCGGCAGCGTTGCCAGCCATGGGGGGCGCGGACCAGAGTTACCTCGATAGGGTGTTGCTCAACTCGCACGACGAGCAACCTTTCTGCTGGAACGGATTTCACGAAGAGACCCAGAATTTTCTGTCTGCTGCGACAGATCGGATGTCGCGTAGTGCCGGAACACGTCCTCGAGCGTCGCCCCAGGGAACACCGTCGATTTCAACTTCGTGGGCGTTCCGACGGCCCGCAACTCACCGCGATGCATCAACGCCACCCGATCGCAGAGCGTGTCGGCCTCTTCCATGTAGTGGGTGGTCAGCAGAACGGTCATACCGAACTGGGATTGCATGCTCTGGACCTGCCTCCAGACGCCGTCTCGGGCAATGGGATCCAGCCCGACCGTGGGTTCGTCGAGCACCAGCAGTGATGGGCGGTTGACGAGCGCTTGCGCGACCTCGAGCCGGCGCACCATGCCGCCTGAGTAGGTCCCCGCCAGCCGGTTCGCCACGTCGAGTAGCTCCATGGAGGCCAGCGCCTGCTCGACGCGTTCAGCGCGCCGGGCGCTGGGCACGCCATATAGTCGCGCGAACCACTCGACGTTCTGTTTGCCCGTCAGTGCGGGCTCGATTGACAGCTGTTGTGGCACATAGCCGACATTGCTTCGGATGTCGGCTGTCTGGTGACGGGAGTCCAGCCCGAAGATGCGCAGCTGACCGTGCTGGACCGGCGTCAGCGTGGTGAGCATGCGCACCAACGTGGTTTTACCCGCCCCGTTGGGCCCGAGCAGGCCCATGGTCTCACCGGGCCGCACCTGCAGCGTCACGTCATCGACGGCGGTGAACTTGCCATAGCGATAGGTCAGGTGCTGGCAGTCGATGGCCGGGGGTAGTAATTCGCTCATGATCGGCGCTCCTGGAGTAGTTGTGTCATCGTGTCGAGAACCTCCAATCCCTTTGCCAGAGATTCGATTTGGTCGTCGCCTAGTTCGGCTAGTACATCGGTCAGCAGCGCTCGACGCGCGGCTCTGGATGCGTCGACGATCTGCTGGGTGGGCACGGCGAGTGTCAACTCGCCGACCCGGCGGTCGGTGGCACCGACGCTGCGGGTGAGGAAGCCGCCGGATACCAGCTTGGAGACCAGCGTCGAGGCGGTGTTGGCCACCAATCCGAGTTCGGCAGCGGCGGCGCTGACCGATATCCCCGGCCGGCGGCCCACCAACCAGAGCAGCTCCGACTGCGACTCGGTGAGTCGCGCGGAATCGAGACCTCGACCCGCGGACCTTCGAAGTTGGCGGCGAAACCTCCCGACGACCCGGACGACTTCGGCTGCTAAATCGGTGCTCACCTGCACCTACCCAACAATACCTCTGTTTAAGAGCTAAATATGTGGGTGAACTGTGGGGTGGTTATGCATACGTATGCGGGCTATCGGCCGAGGCGGTGCAGGACGACCTGGGTCAGCTGACCGGCGTCCACGTTCGCGGTCATGTACGTGCCGACCGGTTGGCGGCGGCGATCCGTCGGCGACCCGGGATTGAGCAGCCGCAGCCCGGTGCTTGTCGTGGTGTCCCACGGGATATGACTGTGACCGAAGATCAGCACGTCGCTGTCGGGGTAGCGCCGCGACACCCGTGCCTCGCGGCCGGCCGCGCCACCCGTTTCGTGCACCACCGTAAAGTGCAGCCCTTCTAGCAGCACGTCCGCGCGCTCCGGCAGCCGTGATCGCAGCACTGGTCCGTCGTTGTTTCCCCAGCACGCCACCAGCCGCGCGGATTTCGCCGTCATGTTGTCCAGCAATTCGGGTGTCACCCAGTCACCGGCATGGAAGACGACATCGGCCTGTGCCACTTCTTCCCACACCTGCGCGGGTAGATCGCGGGCGCGCCGCGGGATATGCGTGTCCGCGAGTAGCAGCAGCCTCATCTGGTCATCGTGCTACAGACATGGCCGCTAGCTCCGATTACCCGGCGAGAAAGCGGAGGAGCGCCCCGTTGAATTCGTCGCATGGCCGAGGTTGCACAAATGTGGGCCACCGGCAATCACGTGAAGTTCGCTGCCGGGAATGGCGTCATGGGTCCGTCGGGCTGAACCCTCCAACGGCACCGCGCCGTCGGCGTCGCCGTGGATGACCAGCGTCGGTACCGACACCTGGGCCAGGTCGTCGCGGAAGTCGGCGCCCCGCGACAGGCCCGCCGCGGCACCGGCACTATCGTCTCCACTTGAGCAGAGGAGAACACTATGCGCACCTTCGAGTCAGTTGCCGACCTCGCCGCCGCCCAGGGGCAGACCATCGGACAGAGCGAGTGGGTGACCATCACCCAGGAAGACGTCAACCTGTTCGCCGATGCGACCGGGGATCACCAGTGGATTCACGTTGATCCGGAACGGGCGGCGAAAGGCCCGTTCGGCAAGACCATCGCCCATGGCTTCATGACGTTGGCTCTGCTGCCGCGGCTTCAGCACGAGATGTACACGGTCAACGGCATCAAGCTGGCCGTCAACTACGGCCTGAACAAGGTCCGCTTCCCCGCACCGGTGCCGGTCGGGTCAAAAGTTCGTGCGCAGAGCTCCTTGGTCGGTGTCGATGACCTGGGCAACGGCGCGGTACAGGCGACGGTGTCGACCACCGTGGAGATCGAGGGGTCGGCCAAGCCGGCGTGTGTGGCCGAAAGCATCGTCCGCTACATCTCGTAAGGGTCAGGCCGTGGACGCTGAACTGGCATCCTGGCAGGCAGCCGGGCAGCACTTCGACTACCTCGGCTTTGACATCTTCTACCGGATGGAAGGCAACGGACCTCCGCTGCTGCTGATCCACGGTTACCCGTTCAACTCCTTCGACTGGGCGCCGATCTGGCCAACACTGACGCAACGTTTTACCGTCATCGCACCGGACATGATGGGCATGGGCTTCTCCGCAAAGCCGGTCGCCTACGAATATTCGGTGCACGACCACGCCGACATGCACGAGGCGCTGCTGGAACACCTGGGAGTCGGCAACGCGCACATCATGGCCCACGACATCGGTGACTCCGTGGGACAGGAACTGTTGGCCCGTAACGAGTTTCGTCAGCCCGCCTATGGTGAGTTGAGCATCGACTCAATCACCTGGCTCAACGGAGGCATGTTCGTCGAGACCTACACGCCGCGGGCGGCGCAGAAGCTGATGTCACGCACGCCGATCGGCGACATCCTCAGTCCTGTGCAAGGCAGCACGTTGTCTCGTCGACTGATGGAACCGACGCTGCGCGAGATGTTCGGCCCGAACACCAAACCGACTCGGCACATGATGGACGTGTTCAACCAGATCTTGGATTACAACGACGGCCGCCGGGTGCTGCACAAGGTCGGCCGCTTCATCAACGACCGTTACACGCATCGAAATCGCTGGGTGCGTGCGATGCGGCAGACCGCGGTTCCGATGCGGTTGATCGACGGGCCGGTCGATCCCAACTCCGGTGCGCACATGGCACGTCGCTACGCCGAGGTGATACCCGACCCCGACGTGGTGATGCTCGCCGACGACATCGGGCACTGGCCGCAACTCGAAGCGCCCGACGCCGTGCTGACCCACTTTCTGGCCCACATCGACCGCGTCACCGCCGGTCTTTAGAACTCGGCGACCGCGTGCTCCAGGCGCTCGGCCAGCCTGGCCTGCGCCTCGGCGCGCCGGGTGGGCAGATGCTGAGACGGGAAAGGCGTTGACACCGGCTGATATTCGCGCAGGGTGCGACGGGCGACGGTCATCTTGTGCAGCTCGGTGGCCCCGTCGGCGATCCCGAGCGACTCGGCGGCGATCATCATCTTGATGAACGGCATCTCGTTGGAAACCCCCAGCGCGCCGTGCAGGTGCATGGCACGCTGCACGACGTCGTGCAGCACCTGCGGCATCGCCACCTTGACGGCGGCGATATCGCGGCGCACTTTCTGGTAGTCGTGGTGTTTGTCGATCAGCCATGCGGTGCGCAGCACCAACAACCGGAACTGCTCGATCTGAATCCAGCTGTCGGCGATCTTTTCCTGGGTCATCTGGAAATTCGCCAGCGGACCAACCCGGGTTTGCCGTGACACCGCGCGCTCGCACATCATGTCGAATGCTCGGCGGGCCAATGCGATGGTGCGCATGGCGTGATGAATGCGGCCGCCGCCGAGGCGGGTCTGTGCGATCGCGAACGCCTGCCCTTCGCCGCCGAGGATGTGGTCGGCCGGCACCCGGACGTCGGCGTAGCGGACGTAACCATGGGTGGCGTGTGAATCGGTGCCGACCCCCACGTTGCGGATGATCTCGATGCCCGGTGTGTCGGCGGGCACGATGAACAACGACATCTTGTCGCGGGTGCGCGCGTCAGGGTTGGTGACCGCCATGACGATGAAAAACGTCGCGTGCCGGGCGTTGGTGGAAAACCACTTCTCGCCATTGATCACCCATGTGTCGCCGTCACGCTCGGCGCGGGTGACGAACAGACCCGGATCCGAGCCACCTTGCGGCTCGGTCATGGAATAGCAGGAGGTGATGTCACCGTCGAGCAGCGGCTGCAGGTAGCGGGTTTTCTGGTCGGCGGTGCCGAACAGGGCCAGGATTTCGGCGTTGCCCGAGTCGGGTGCCTGCGAGCCGAACACCGACGGGGCCCAACGAGAGCGGCCGAGTATTTCGTTGAGCAGCGCGAGCTTGACCTGGCCGTAGCCCTGCCCGCCCAGTTCTGGTTTCAGGTGCGCGGCCCATAGCCCGTGGTCCCTGACCTGCTGCTGCAGGGGCCGCAGGATCGCCATCGTCTCGGCATTTTTCTTGTCATACGGGTCGAGCGTGACCAGATCGAGCGGCTCGAGCTCGTTGACCATGAACTCTTCGACCCAATCCAGCTTTTCCTGGTATTCGGGGTCTGTATCGAAGTCCCACACGATTTCCGACGCTACTACTCTGGCTGTCAATGACAATCCACACGCGTCCGGCGCGCAGAGGCGATGTCACTGAGCTGTCGCATGCCCTTGGCCGCGCCTTCTACGACGACCCGGTGTCGGTCTGGATGATGCCTGACGACAAAGTACGGACGGCGCACCTGCGGAAATTTTTCGCCGCCGCGACCCGCCACCATCACCTCGCCGGTGGCGGCGTGGAAGTGGCCAGCAACGAGTCGGCGATTGGCGCTGCGGCGCTCTGGGATCCGCCGGGCCGTTGGAAGCAGTCGGGCCGTGAACAACTGATGATGCTGCCCTCGTTCTTCCTCGGGTTCGGGCCGCGGCTGACAACGGCCCGCAAGCTCGCTGGACTGCTTGAGCAGATGAAGCAACAACACCCTGAGGAACCGCATTGGTATCTCGCGGTGATCGGCAGCGACACGTCGGTGCGCGGGAAAGGCTATGGGCAGGCCCTGATGGGCTCACGCCTCGATCGCGTTGATGCCGAACACGCCCCCGCCTATCTGGAATCCAGCAAGGCCGAAAACGTGCCGTACTACCAGCGGCTCGGGTTCGAGGTGACCGGCGAGATCGTCGTGCCCAACGGCGGTCCGACCCTGTGGCCGATGTGGCGGGCGCCGCGCTGAATACAGATTCAGGACATGGCGTTGTGAAGGCAGTTAGGACCAAGCGCCGAGCAGGAGGCCGATGAGGCAGGTGGTGTGCGGACCAACCCGGCTCATCGAACTTCGCACCGCTCTACTCAGCCGCTTAAGCAACCCTAGGTGGCGCGCCCACAGCGATCGGAGCCCGCAGCATAACGGAGTCCCAGGCGAATGTTATTGCCGCAGGGGCAATTCTCGGCACGTATGACACCGGACCGCTAACTGGAGAGCAGAGTTCGTGCGGCGCATCGGGAAAAGTGCGGCTGACATGCGCCAGGTTGGTACCAGCGCCGGCGGCGCGGAGGTATGCATCCCAGAAGTCGCCCGTGGTCTGCGGGTCTAGATTTGTCATGATGATCTCCTCGGCTGTGGTGGTGCATGTCACAGATCCTCATTGACCTCCAATGCATTTCACGACGAGCGGGTGAAGCCGGTTCGGCCAATGTGACGAGTCACTCACAGCTGGTGAGTCGCTGTGGAGTCAACTACTAGCCGGCGGGTCAGTCGTGACGTCGCGGCCAGGATGTGCGTTCTAATGGCGTTTAGCCGTCCACCAGCGAGTCCACCGACTCCGACGAGGTCCGCAATGACGAGGGTGACATCGTCGTTGACCCGCCGGACGACTGGAGTGAGGCCAACAAGTTCGGGATGACGGCGCGTGAAGCGGAAGAGGGTGAATCTCTCGACGACATGGTTGCCGCCGAGGAACCCGATATGCTCAGCGGCGAGGCCCCGGACTTGGACCTCCCACGCCCGAGTATCGCGGTCAGATCGACGGAACCCCCGAGGACGGCGACTCGCTGTTCAATGTGGACGAGTGATGTTTGGTCGTGTCGTGCAGCGTAGCCCGGAATTGCATTGCCCGGTAGGGCCATCCGCGCGCGGTGTTCCACTGTGACACCACTAGGCCGACGCCGCCGGCGACGTTGAGCTTCGAACCCGGCAGGACGTATCCGCCGTAGAGTTGCGCGACGCGGCTTTTGCCATGATCTTCGGCGTCCCACACACACCCGACGACCGGCATCTGCAGCGGTGCATCGTGCACAGCGGTGGGGGACTCGATGACCCGGTAGCCCAGTGCGTATTTCGAGGAAAGGAATCCGCCCAGGACCCACTTGCCTTTTGTCAACCGCCGCAGCGACAGCTCGCCCCAGTTTTCGCCGTCGGGCGTCAGCGGGGTCGGCTCCTTCCCCCACGACCACCGGCCGGCGGCTCGTCCCCACCCGGAGTAATGCCCCGGATCGCCGATGTTCTCCGGACGGACCCGCCGCAGGATGATTCCCTTGTCGCGCTGAAAGCCGGTGGAAATGACGTAGATCCAGCCGTCGACTGGGTCGTAATCCCACGACCAGCACTGCGCGTGCCCGTTGTGCAGCCCGGCCGGAAACTTCGTCTCGTCGGCGAGATGCCGCCACGAGACACCGCTGTCATCCGAGCTCCAGATCTCGGTCCACACGACGTTGCCGAAGCCGCGGTTGACGATCGCGTGCAGGTAGAGCGTGTCATCCACCCGCAGCAGGTCGGACGGAATGACCGTACTGATGCCGCGTCGCGGCCTCCCGGACCGGCCGGTGCGGTGGGTATAGCGCCAAAGCTGGTGTGCGTACTCGGGATCGGCGCCCCCGGCGCGCTGGTAGGTGATCGGGCGATGGGCGTCGCCGGTGCCGATCAGGATCACCGGCGAGCGCCAGTCACCGTCGCCAACACTGTTGCCGGAGAAGGTGTCTCCGAACACCGACACCAGCGTCCCGTTGGGCGCGGTTATCGACGCACCAAGGTCGGTGCACGTCACACCCCACCGGTCGGTGATGCCGGGACCGGTGATGTCGACCAGCTTGCCGTCTTTGCGACGCGAGGTAGCCAACGCGGTCAGCCCGACCAAGGCGTGACCGGGCGTTCGCGGCGCCGGCCGTCCACGATCACGTCCACCCGCTCGTCGAAAAACGCGATGCGATCGGTGACCGGTTCGGCTTCGTGCAGCGGCTGGTGGTAGGTCCACGCCACATCGGCCGGGCCGTCGGGCACCGAGAGGTAGGACGCCCGGCCCTTGTATGCGCAGTAGCTGACGGTGTCGCTCGGCTCGAGATCGATGACGACGTCGGCGCGCGGAAGGTAGAAGCGGACCGGCAGCAATGTCTCGAACAACAGCAGCGGGCGTGATGACTCGGCCAGCAGCCGGCCTTCCCACTCGATCCGGATGTGCCGGCTGCTGGCGAGGATGTCGATGCGTTTGAACGGGTCATGCGGGTGGGCGACGATCGGCTCGTCTTCTTCGCGCCACTCGAACGCGCCGAAGTCAAACGCGACGTACCCGCTCAGGTCCGCATCGTCCGGCTTGAAGGCCGCCGATGTGCGCCTGGCCCCGTCGACAACGACGTCGAACACCTCTCCGGTACAGCTGTGCGCGCTGAACGGGTTGGTCGGCACCAGGACCGGCAAGTCGGCGAGGTCGTCAACCCTGCCCATCGATTCCAGCCGGGCGCAGACATCCCGCTCCGGCACCGCATATGTCGGGACCACCCGCCGCGGCTCCCAAACCAGCAGCCCGTCAACGGTGTCGGCGACGAGCGCTTCGTCCAGGTAAATCCGAAGGCGCTTGGCGGTGGGTTCGTAGCGCAGCGCCTGCAGCGCGCCGCCGAGCAGATCGCGCATTCTGGTGCCCATTGCACCATCATGGCCCC
>NZ_DATMLH010000090.1:0-25139 GCF_035570115.1 Mycobacterium sp. | reverse complement strand
GCGGCGCCCGGCCGTCAGGTGAACCGGAACCACCGCAACGCGGCCAGGCCGGCCAGGCCGCCCCAGGCGGCCAGCACGGCGACGCCGAACCAGTCCACCGACACGGTCATCGCCTGCGACAGCGCCTCGGTCAGCGCGCCGGCCGGGGTGAGCCGCGCCGCCCATTTGACCGGTGCCGCGACCATGTCGGTGTCCACCGTCAGCGCACCGAGTCCGGCGAAGACGAACCACAACAGGTTGGCCACCGCGAGCACGATCTCGGCACGCAGCGTGCCGCCCAGCAGCAGACCCAGCGCGGCGAATCCCGCGGTGCCCAGCGCGATGATGACTGCGCCCAACGCCAGGCCCGCCGGATGCGGCCGCCAGCCAAGCGCAAACCCGATGGCGCCCAAGATGATTGCCTGTAGGAAGACCACCGTGACCACCGCCAGCGATTTGCCGGCGATGATGCCCCACACCGGAAGTGCGGTCGCACCCAGCCGTTTGAGCGCGCCGTACCGCCGATCGAACGCGACCGCGATGGCCTGGCCGGTGAACGCCGTGGAGATCACCGCGAGCGCCATGATCACCGGGACAAAGGTGGCGGCGCGGTTGTTGCCGAAGGATCCGAGCGGCAACAGCGTCAACCCCACCAGCAGTGTGATCGGGATGAACATGGTCAGCAGCAGTTGTTCGCCGTTGCGCAGCAGTAGCTTCAGCTCCAGCGCAAACTGTGCGGCCAGCATCCGTGGCACCGCCGCGGGACGCGGGTCAGGAGTGAAAGTGCCTGCGGGGAAAAGCGATTCGGTCACGACCGCAACTCCCGGCCGGTCAGCTCCAGGAACACGTCTTCCAGGCTGCGCTGCTCCACTCGCATGTCGGTGGCCAGCACGTCGATCTGGGCACACCACGCAGTCACCGTCGCCAACACCTGCGGATCCACCAGGCCTTCCACCAAGTACTCACCCGACGCCACCTCGGAGGCCCGGTAATCCTCCGGCAAGGCCGAGACCAGCAGGGACAAGTCGAGCCGTGGCGGAGCGGTGAACCGAAGCTGATCCTTGGCGCCGCTGCGGGTGAGCTCTGCCGGGGTTCCGGCCGCGACGGTCACCCCTTGGTCGATGATGACCAGTCGGTCGGCGAGTTCCTCGGCCTCCTTGAGTTGGTGGGTGGTCAGCACCACCGTCACGCCGTCGCGGCGCAACGCGTCGATCAACTCCCACACCAGTAGCCGGGCCTGCGCGTCCATTCCCGCGGTGGGCTCGTCGAGAAACACCAGTTCGGGTCGGCCGACCAAGGCGCAAGCCAGCGCGAGCCGCTGCTGCTGCCCACCGGACAGCCGTCGGTAGGTGGTGCGCGCCGCGTCGGTCAGACCCAATGTGGACAGCAGCCACTGCGGGTCCAGCGGGTCGGCGGCGTAGGAGGCCACCAGGTTGAGCATCTCGCCGGCCCGGGCGGCCGGATAGCCCCCGCCGCCCTGCAACATCACGCCGATGCGCGGCCGCAGCCGAGCGTTATCGGCGATCGGGTCCAGCCCGAGCACCTCGATGGTGCCGGCATCGGGCCGGACGAACCCTTCGCACATCTCGACCGTCGTCGTCTTGCCCGCACCGTTGGGGCCCAGCAGCGCCAACACCTCGGCGGCGTGCACGTCGAGGTCGAGGTTGGCGACGGCCCTGATGGCGGTCGGCCCCGAGCCGTACTGCTTGCACACCCCGCGCAACCGCACGGGGACTTGGACGGCCTGGCTCACGAGGATTCAGCGTATGCGCCAGGCACCGGGGTGGGC
Organism: Mycobacterium sp.; assembly: GCF_035570115.1. Lineage (GTDB taxonomy): Bacteria > Actinomycetota > Actinomycetes > Mycobacteriales > Mycobacteriaceae > Mycobacterium. The sequence goes on along the minus strand of NZ_DATMLH010000090.1, from coordinate 23,371 downwards.
TGCCGGGTCTCGCTGCTGGGCGCCGGATCAGGGGTCGCCGTGTGAGCTGCCGAGTCGGCGGCCGGCAGCGCCCGCCACGGCAAGCGGGCATGGGTCGCCGCGATCAGCAACGCCACGATGATGGTGCTGGCCACGGTGGCATCCACGATCTGGAACAGCGCGAACCGATCGCCGTTGGCGGTGGGGCCGAAGACGCCGACGACGATCGTGACGACGATCACCGCCATCCGGAAACCGGGGCGCGTCGCCCACGCGGCCAGCGGGATGATGGCCCACAGCAGATACCACGGCTGCACCACAGGAAACAGCAGCACCGTGCCACCCAGCGCGACTCCTAGCCCGCCAACCGGGTGCAGCCGACCACGCAACACCGCGATCAGCAGCCAGCCCACCATCACCGCGATGACCAATACGCCGATGCCACGGGTCAGCGAGAGGATCGCGGTGGTGTGATCGCCCAGGCCCAGCAGGATCCCCACCTGCCCGGTACCTAGGGCGATCAGCGTCGGCGGCGACATCCAGCTGCGCACCACGTTGGCGGTCCCGAGCGTGTAGATCCAGCCGAAGCCGAGCCGGCTGGCCCAGCCGACCGCAGCCATCACTGCCAGCGCCAATCCGGCCGTCAGCCCGCCCGCCAACACGAATGCCCGCAAGTTGCCGCCCCAGCGCCTGGCGAGCGCCATCGCGACAAACCCCAAGGCCAGCAGCGAGGGCAGCTTGATCTGCGAGGACAGCGCGATCAGGATCGCGCCCGCGAGCAGCATGCCCAACGGCGCCCAATCCGGCCAGTGGGTCCGCAAGCCAGGCCAGGGCCGGGGCACCAGCGGGCGCGCGGAGTCGATTCCGCGCAGCGCGAACTCGGTGCCGGTCAGCATCAACCCGAGCATCGGTGCCTCGTTGTGGATGCCGGCGACCAGATGCATGATCAGCAGCGGGTTGGCCGCCCCCAGCCACAGCGCGCTGACCTCGGCCACCCCGCAGCGGCGGGCCAGCCGCGGTGTCGCCCACACGATAAGACCCACGCCGACCAGCACCACCAGCCGATGGCACAGCACGGCGGCGACAATGTTTTCGCCGGTCAATGCCGAAATTCCGCGGCCGATCCACAAGAACAGCGGCCCGTACGGCGCTGGAGTCTCCCGCCACAGGCTGGGCACCGACAACGTGAACACATGGTCGAGGCCCAACCCTGTCGCCGGACCCACGCGATAGGGGTCGAGTCCCAACCGGCAGATCTGGCTTTGCGCCAGGTAGGAGTAGACGTCCTTGCTGTACATCGGGGGCGCCGCCAACAGCGGGAGCACCCACAACCACAGCGTGCGGTCCAGCTCGCCCCGGGACATCCGTCGTTGGCCCAGCGTGAAGCGGCCCAGCATCAGCCAGGCGAGCGCCATCATGACCGCGCCGGTGGTGGTCATCGTCAGCGACACCGTCTGGATCCGCGACGGCAGGTTGAGCAGCCGAACCCCGAAGGTGGGATCCTGGACCACCGGCCGCGCCCCGGCGCCCAGCGCGCCGATGCCCATCAGCACCGTGCCGGTGGCGCCGAACACCCGGGTGCGGCGAACCGCGACCAGCTCGGTGTCGTTGAGCGGCTGACCGACCGTCTGTTCGTCGCCATGCAAGCGGGCAATCGACGAACTCAACGGGTGGTGGCGGGCTGCCATCACAGCAGCGTAGCCGCCGGCCGACAGCGGCCGGATCGGTCAGGTGTGACCAGCGCAACCCTGGCAGAGGGTAGCCTTCCTAGACCTGTTACCGGAATTGCGTCACACTGGTGTTGTGAAATTCCCGTCGTACGCCAAAGGGGTCGAAGCAACAGCTGCAGCTTCGACCCACGATGGCCAGACCCGAAGCGCCGTTGTGCGGTTGCTGTTGGAGTCCGGGTCGATCACTGCCGGGCAGATCGGCGATCGGTTGGGCCTGTCCGCCGCTGGGGTGCGACGCCATCTGGACGCGCTGATCGACGCGGGCGAGGCGGAATCGGTTCCCGCGGCGGCCTGGCAGCAGGAGGGACGGGGCCGACCGGCCAAGCGCTACCGGCTCACCGCGGGCGGCCGCGCCAAGCTGGACCACAGCTACGACGACTTGGCGTCCGCGGCGATGCGTCAACTCCGCGAAATCGGTGGTGAGGATGCGGTTCGCACTTTCGCCCGACAGCGCATCGACGCCATCCTGTCCGGTGTCGAGGCGGCCGATTCGGACGCCGATGCCGATATCGAAGCCACCGCCGAGCGGATTGCCACCGCGCTGTCCGAGGCCGGCTACGTCGCAACCACCACGCAGGTGCGCGGCCCGATCCACGGCGTGCAGATCTGTCAGCACCACTGCCCGGTGTCGCACGTCGCCGAGGAGTTTCCGGAATTGTGCGAAACCGAGCAGCAGGCCATGGCCGAGGTACTCGGGACCCATGTGCAGCGGCTGGCGACCATCGTCAACGGTGACTGCGCCTGCACCACCCACGTCCCGCTCACCACCGAAGCCAAACCAAATGCACTTCGGCGCGCGGCGCGCGCCGAAGCCACCGCGAGTATCAAAGGAGCGTCATTATGACCCTCACTCCAGAGGCCACCAAGACCGGTGTGCCCTCCGCTGAGCCGTTGACCCAGGAGCAGGCCATCGCCTCGCTGGGCCGGTACGGCTACGGCTGGGCGGATTCCGATGTGGCGGGCGCCAGCGCCCAGCGCGGGCTGTCCGAAGCGGTGGTCCGTGACATCTCCGCGAAAAAGAACGAGCCGGAGTGGATGCTGGAGACCCGGCTGAAGGCGCTGCGCATCTTCGACCGCAAGCCGATGCCGAAGTGGGGTTCCAACCTCGAGGGCATCCACTTCGACAACATCAAGTACTTCGTGCGCTCCAGCGAGAAGCAGGCCGCGACCTGGGACGATCTGCCCGCAGACATCAAGAACACCTACGACAGGCTGGGCATCCCCGAAGCCGAGAAGCAGCGATTGGTGTCCGGTGTCGCCGCGCAGTACGAGTCGGAGGTCGTCTACCACTCCATCCGCGAGGATCTGGAGAAACTGGGCGTCATCTTCCTGGACACCGACACCGCGCTGCGTGAGCACCCGGAGATCTTCAAGCAGTATTTCGGCACGGTGATCCCGGCGGGGGACAACAAGTTCTCCGCGCTGAACACCGCGGTCTGGAGTGGCGGAAGCTTCATCTACGTCCCGCCGGGTGTGCACGTCGACATCCCGCTGCAGGCCTACTTCCGGATCAACACCGAGAACATGGGCCAGTTCGAGCGGACGCTGATCATCGTCGACGAGGGTGCGTACGTGCACTACGTCGAGGGCTGCACCGCGCCGATCTACAAGTCGGATTCGCTGCACTCGGCGGTGGTGGAGATCATCGTCAAGCCAGGCGGCCGCTGTCGCTACACCACGATCCAGAACTGGTCGAACAACGTGTACAACCTGGTCACCAAGCGCGCGCGCGCCGAGGCCGGCGCCACCATGGAGTGGGTCGACGGCAACATCGGGTCGAAGGTCACCATGAAGTACCCGTCGGTCTGGATGACCGGCGAGCACGCCAAGGGCGAGGTGCTGTCGGTGGCATTCGCCGGCGAAGGCCAGCATCAGGACACCGGCGCCAAGATGCTGCACCTGGCCCCGAACACGTCGAGCAACATCGTCTCCAAGTCGGTGGCGCGCGGCGGCGGCCGCACCTCCTACCGCGGCCTGGTGCAGGTGAACAAGGGTGCGCACGGTTCGCGCTCCAGCGTGAAATGTGATGCGCTGCTGGTGGATACGATCAGCCGCAGCGACACGTACCCCTACGTCGACATCCGCGAGGATGACGTGACGATGGGCCACGAGGCGACGGTGTCGAAGGTCAGCGAAACCCAGCTGTTCTACCTGATGAGCCGCGGGCTGACCGAGGACGAGGCGATGGCGATGGTGGTGCGCGGCTTTGTCGAGCCGATCGCCAAGGAGCTGCCCATGGAGTACGCGCTGGAGCTCAACAGGCTGATCGAGCTGCAGATGGAAGGCGCGGTCGGCTAGTGGTCAACGCCAACCTCACCGAAGCTGTCGAAGGGATCGCCGCCAACAAAGCCGAACAGTTCACGTCTTTCGACGTTGCCGCCTTCGAGGTCCCTGGCGGGCGCGACGAGATCTGGCGGTTCACCCCCCTGCGGCGGTTGCACGGCCTGCACAATGGCACCGCGGCGGCCTCCGGCAGCGCCACCATCGCTGTCAGCGGGCGGCCCGGGGTCCGGGTGGAAACTGTTCGGCGCGGCGACGAACGACTCGGTCAGGGCGGCGTGCCCGCGGACCGGGTTGCCGCCCAGGCCTTCTCGTCGTTCAACTCGGCGACGCTGGTCACAGTTGCCCGCAGCACGCAGGTCGCTGATCCGATCGAGGTGGTGATCACCGGCCCTGGTGAGGGCGCGGTGGCTTACGGGCATCTGCAGATCCGCGTCGAGGAGCTGGCCGAGGCCGTCGTCGTCATCGACCAGCGCGGCAGCGGAACTTACGCCGACAACGTGGAATTCGTCGTCGACGACGCCGCCCGGCTGACCGTGGTGTGGATCGCCGACTGGGCCGACGACACCGTGCATGTCAGCGCGCAGCACGCCCGGCTGGGCAAGGACGCGGTGCTGCGGCACGTGGCCGTCACGCTCGGCGGCGACCTGGTGCGAATGTCGGCCACGGTGCGGTTCGATGCGCCCGGCGGTGACGCCGAGCTGCTCGGGCTGTACTTCGCCGACGACGGTCAGCACCTCGAGTCGAGGCTGCTGATCGACCACGCTCAACCCGATTGCAAATCCAACGCGCTGTACAAGGGTGCGCTGCAAGGGGATCCGGACTCGAGCCGGCCGGATGCGCACACCGTCTGGATCGGCGACGTGTTGATCCGGGCCGAGGCCACCGGCACCGACACCTTCGAGGTCAACCGCAACCTGGTGCTCACCGACGGCGCGCGCGCCGACTCGGTGCCCAACCTGGAGATCGAGACCGGCGAGATCGTCGGCGCCGGGCATGCCAGCGCCACCGGGCGATTCGACGACGAGCAACTGTTTTACCTGCGTTCCCGCGGCATCCCCGAAGACCAGGCCCGCCGACTGGTGGTGCGTGGTTTCTTCAACGAGATCATCGCCAAGATCGCGGTACCTGAGGTACGGGAGCGCCTAACCGCAGCCATCGAGCACGAACTGGCTATCACGGAATCGAGAGCAACCGCGTCATGACCACCCTGGAAATCAAAGACTTGCACGTCAGCGTGCAGAACCCTTCCGACGGCGACGAGATCGCCATTCTCAACGGCGTCAACTTGACGGTGAGCTCCGGCGAGACGCATGCGGTGATGGGGCCCAACGGATCCGGCAAATCCACACTGTCCTACGCCATCGCGGGTCACCCGAAGTACCACGTGACGTCGGGCTCCATCACACTCGACGGCGAGAACGTGTTGGACATGAGCGTCGACGAGCGCGCCCGCGCCGGGCTGTTTTTGGCCATGCAGTATCCCGTTGAGGTGCCGGGCGTGTCGATGTCGAACTTCCTGCGCTCGGCCGCTACCGCGGTTCGCGGCGAGGCGCCGAAGCTGCGGCACTGGGTCAAAGAGGTCAAGGCCGCCATGGACGACCTGGACATCGACTCGGCCTTCGGCGAACGCAGTGTCAACGAAGGCTTTTCCGGCGGTGAGAAGAAGCGCCACGAGATCCTGCAGCTGGGCTTGCTGAAGCCCAAGATCGCGATCCTCGACGAGACCGACTCCGGCCTCGACGTCGACGCGCTGCGAGTGGTCAGTGAGGGCGTCAACCGCTATGCCGAATCCGAGCACGGTGGCATTCTGCTGATCACGCACTACACGCGGATCTTGCGGTACATCCATCCCGAATTCGTGCATGTGTTCGTCGGCGGGCGGATCATCGAGTCGGGCGGTCCGGAACTGGCCGACGAACTTGAAGAAAACGGCTACGTGCGCTTCACGCAGACGGCCGCCACGGGGGCCTGACATGACGGCGTCCGTGACCCCACTGGACCTTGCGGCGATCCGCGCCGATTTCCCGATCCTCAAGCGGGTGATGCGCGGCGGAAATCAGTTGGCGTACCTGGATTCGGGTGCCACGTCGCAGCGGCCGGTGCAAGTCCTCGACGCCGAACGCGAATTCCTGTTGACGTCCAACGGCGGGGTGCACCGAGGCGCACACCAGCTGATGGAGGAGGCGACCGACGCTTACGAGCAGGGCCGCGCCGACATCGCCGCATTTGTCGGTGCCGACACCGACGAGCTGGTGTTCACCAAGAACGCCACCGAATCGCTCAACCTGGTGTCCTACGTGTTCGGGGACAACCGGTTCGAGCACGCCGTCGGCCCGGGCGATGTCATCGTCACCACCGAGCTCGAGCACCACGCCAACCTGGTCCCGTGGCAGGAACTGGCCCGGCGCACCGGCGCCACGTTGCGCTGGTACGGCGTAACCGACACCGGGCGCATCGATCTTGATTCGTTGCGGCTCGACGAGCGTGTCAAGGTCGTCGCGTTCAGCCATCATTCGAATGTGACCGGAGCGGTTGCCCCGGTGGCCGAATTGCTCGCCCGGGCAAAGGCCGTAGGTGCGCTGACAGTGCTGGACGCCTGCCAGTCGGTGCCGCACCAACCCGTCGACTTGCACGCGCTCGGCGTCGACTTCGCCGCGTTCTCCGGACATAAGATGCTGGGCCCCAACGGGATCGGGGTTCTCTACGGGCGACGTGAGCTGTTGTCGTCCATGCCGCCATTCCTCACCGGCGGGTCGATGATCGAAACGGTGACCATGGAGGTCACCACCTACGCGGCGCCGCCACAACGGTTCGAGGCCGGCACCCCGATGACCTCCCAGGTCGTCGGGCTGGGCGCGGCCGTGGGCTATCTCGGCGCCATCGGCATGGACGCGGTCGACGCGCACGAACGCGAGTTGGTGGCCGCTGCGATCGATGGCCTGTCCGGTATCGACGGAGTGCGGGTGATCGGGCCGAAGTCGATGGAAAACCGCGGCTCGCCAGTGTCTTTCATCGTCGACGGCGTGCACGCCCACGACGTCGGTCAGGTGCTCGACGACGACGGGGTTGCGGTGCGGGTAGGTCACCACTGCGCATTGCCGCTGCACCGCCGTTTCGGTCTCGCCGCCACCGCGCGGGCATCGTTCGCGGTCTACAACACTCACGACGAGGTCGACCGACTGGTGGCCGGCGTACGGCGCGCCCTCGATTTCTTCGGTGGAGCGTGAGTCGCGGTGCGCCTCGAGCAGATCTACCAAGACGTGATCCTGGATCACTACAAGCACCCGCAGCACCGCGGGCTGCGCGAGCCGTTCGGCGCGCAGGTGCACCACGTCAACCCGGTGTGCGGCGACGAGGTCACGCTGCGGGTGGCTCTGTCGGAAGACGGTGAGCACATCGCGGACGTTTCCTACGACGGGCAGGGTTGTTCGATCAGCCAGGCGGCCACGTCGGTGCTCAGCGAGCAGGTGATCGGTCAAAGCGTCGGGCAGGCGTTGAAGACGGTCACCGCGTTCACCGAGATGGTGTCCTCCCGCGGAACCGTAGTCGGTGACGAGGACGTGCTGGGCGACGGCATCGCGTTCGCCGGCGTCGCCAAGTACCCCGCCCGGGTCAAGTGCGCGTTGCTCGGCTGGATGGCGTTCAAAGATGCGCTGTCGCAAGCGACTGAAGATGTCGAGGAGGTTAAGGATGAGCGAAACTTCCGCACCGGATAACGAGTTGCTCGCCGACGTTGAAGAGGCCATGCGCGATGTCGTCGACCCCGAATTGGGTATCAACGTGGTGGACCTGGGACTGGTCTACGGCCTCAATCTCGAGGAGGGCGACGAGGGGACTGTCGCGCTGATCGACATGACGTTAACGTCGCCGGCCTGCCCGTTGACCGACGTCATCGAAGATCAGTCGCGTAGCGCACTGATCGGCGCCGGTCTGGTCGACGAGCTGCGCATCAACTGGGTGTGGAACCCGCCCTGGGGCCCGGACAAGATCACCGACGACGGTCGTGATCAGCTGCGAGCCCTCGGCTTTACCGTCTAACCTCGCCGAGCCGGTGATGTCATGACTACCTCCGCGAGGTTGCGGTCGGACCAGGCCTGGCTACGATCATCGTTGTGAGCACTGAGGTATCCCGCGCGGTCAAAAACAAGGGCGCCAGCGCCGGCGCGGAGCCCCATGTGGTGGTGATGTTCGGCGCGACAGGCGATTTAGCCCGTCGAAAGCTGCTTCCCGGCCTGCTGCACCTTTCCTGCTCCAAGCTGGCTCCCGAGATCCGGATCATCGGCACGTCGCTCGATGAATTCGACAACGACACCTTCTGCAAGCTGGCGCACAAGGCCTGCAAAGAGTTCTCCCACCATCACATTACCGATGAGCAAATCGATCAGTTCACCGCCAACCTCACCTTTGTGCCAACGCAGGCCGGTCCGGAAGCTCTGGCCAGTGCCGTGGCGGAGCAGGTCGCGGCGCTCGGTGGCGAGGCCCGTCTGTTGCATTACTTGAGCATCCCGCCGGCGGCGGTGATGCCCGTCATGGAATCGCTGCACAAGGCGGATTTGGTGCAGGACTCTCGGGTCATCATGGAAAAGCCGTTCGGCGTCGATCTGGCCAGCGCACAGGCACTGAACGCGGCGATCCATGAGCGATTCGAGGAAGAACAGATCTTCCGGATCGATCACTTTCTGGGTAAAGAGGCCGCGCAGAACATCCTCGCGTTCCGGTTCGCGAACGGATTGTTCGAACCGATTTGGAATCGAAACTTCATCGACCACATCCAGATTGACGTGCCCGAGCGGCTCACCTGTGAGAGCCGCGCGCAGTTCTACGATGCTGTGGGGGCGTTCAAGGACATGGTGGTCACCCACTTGTTCCAAATTCTGGCGTTCGTCGCGATGGAGCCTCCCACCCAGCTTGCTTCAGAGGCGATCAGCGACGAGAAGAACAAGGTATTCCGCTCGATGCGGCTGCTTGATCCCAGCGAGGTGGTGCGCGGGCAATACCGCGGTTACCGCGACGAGCCCGGGGTGCCCGCGGAATCGGATACCGAAACGTTCGTCGCACTCAAATGCGAGATCGACAACTGGCGCTGGGCGGGTGTCCCGTTCTTTCTGCGCACCGGCAAGGGCATGGCAGAGGGGCAGCGCATCATCTCCATCGCATTCCACGAGCCGCCCAGGAGCATGTTTCCGCCCGGATCCGGTGTGGGACAAAAGGGTCCGGATCATCTGACTTTCGATCTTGCCGACGTGTCCAAGATGTCGCTGTCGTTTTACGGCAAGCGGCCAGGGCCCGGAATGAAGCTCGACAAGCTCAGCCTGCAGTTCACCATGGAAGATTCCGGCCACGCCAGCGACGTGCTCGAGGCCTACGAACGTCTCATTCTCGACGCGATGCGCGGCGATCGGACGCTGTACAACACGGCAGAGGGCATCGAACGGCTCTGGGAGGTCTCGGCGCCGTTACTCGAGGATCCGCCGCCGACGCGCAGCTACGACCTCGACTCGTGGGGCCCCAACGCGGTCCATCCGTTGATCGCCCCGCGAGCGTGGCGGTTGCCGTTCGAACGCGGCTGGCGCGGCAACAAATAACCGCCCCTAGTGCTGGTGCCTTCGTCCGCCGGGTTGCGGGCAGGCGCCGTTGTCAGCTGATTGAACGTTGATGGCCGTTGCCTGCAGGTTGCCGCTGTCGTCTTTGGTCCCACGCGCGGCGATGCACTGACCTTGCGCCAGCGCTTGCGCGTCCGTGGCTGACTGCTTGGTGTACTTTGTCGTGTCGGTGACGGTCACGCTGGTTTGAGACGTACTGCCGCCCGCCTCGGCGTCGGTCACGGTGATGGTGTTGCCCGCAACGGAGGCAACCGTGCCCAGCAGTGGCCGATGCCCCGCCGGTCCGCCCGAGTGGGGCGCGCCAGCCGGGTGTTTGGGCTCGGGGCACCGCGCACCGACGGCCGGGCTCACCCGCACGAATTGTGCGGTGATCGTGGCGCCGGTGTCCGCGCTTTGACGGGTAGGAAGCACAACAACGCAACTGCCGGCGGTGACATCCGTCAGCTGACCGGGAGTGACCTGGGTGATCTTCGTGGACGGCGTGAAGTCGACGGTGGCGTTTCCGGTCTGCTGGGTGACCTGGATTGCGTCGCCCGAGACCGAAGCGATCATCCCGCTGACCCAGCTCCTGCCGTTCGCGGACGCTGATGGCGATGAGGGCGTCGCGGCTGAACTCGTCGGACCTGCCGACGGAGCGGGCTTCGAATTGTTCGACGCACCGCACGCGGCGACCGACAGTGCGGTTGCGCCGGTGAGCGTGAGGATCGCCAATCGGGTGAGCCGCGCGGGTGGGGAGGTGATAGACATCGAGATCCTTTCAGATCGTCGGCCGCTGTGCGCGGCCGGCCAAACCACGGCTCTCACGATTGGTGGCGCAGCTGAGCGCTGGCTGGCGGCCGATTATGAGCCAGCTGTGTATTCGGACAGCCCCCGCGAATCGTCGCTAGAACGCCGCTTCGGGAAGCGTCATGACGTCGTCGTCGAGGGCCGCGATGATGCCGCGCAGTGCGGTGAGGTTCGGAAGCATGTTCTTAGCGAAGAATCGCGCGGTGGCGATCTTGCCCTGATAGAACACTTCGTCGTTCCCCGGTGCGGTGGCCAGGGCCGCGTGCGCGACGTCGGCTTGTACCAATAGCCGCCAACCGATCAGCAGGTCGCCAACGGCGAGCAGGAATCGCACCGATGCGAGCCCGACTTTGTATATCTCCGTTGGGCTTTCCGCGGCGGCCATCAGATATCCGGTCAGGGTCGCTGTCATCGCCTTGACGTCGTCGAGCGCGGTACGCAGCAGCTCCGCATACTGCCGCAACGTCTCATCGCAGTTTTCGATGGTGTGGGTGATCAGCGACGCCACATGCTCGAGGGCCTGGCCGCGGTCGCGGATGATCTTGCGGAAAAAGAAATCCAGCGCCTGGATGGCGGTGGTGCCCTCGTAGAGGGAATCGATCTTGGCGTCACGGATGTACTGCTCGATGGGGTAATCGGTCAAAAAGCCCGACCCGCCGAGCGTTTGCAGCGACTCGGTCAGGATTTCGTAAGCCCGTTCCGAGCTCACCCCCTTGACCACCGGCAGCAGCAGATCGTTAAGACGGTGTGCCATTTCGGCGTCCGCACCTGAAACGTGTTGTGCAACAGTCTCGTCCTGGTGTGCCGCGGCATAGAGGTAGAGTGCTCGCAAGCCTTCGGCGTAGGCCTTCTGCGTAATCAGGCTGCGGCGTACGTCCGGATGGTGCATGATCGTGACCCGCGGCGCGGTTTTGTCGGTCATCTGGGTCAGATCCGTGCCCTGTATCCGCTGCTTGGCGAATGCCAGCGCGTTGAGATAGCCGGTGGACAGCGTGCCGGCGGCCTTGACGCCGACCGTCATGCGTGCGTGCTCGATGACGGTGAACATCTGCGCGATCCCGTTGTGCACGTCGCCGACCAGGTAGCCAACCGCGGGCAATCCGTGGGCGCCGAAGGTCAATTCGCAGGTCGGGGAGGCCTTCAAGCCCATCTTGTGTTCCAGCCCGGTGGCGAAAACCCCATTGCGGGAGCCGAGTTCGAATGTCTCCGGGTCGAACAGATACTTGGGCACGTAGAACAGGCTCAGACCTTTGGTGCCCGGACCGGCGCCCTCGGGTCGGGCCAGCACGAGATGGAAGATGTTCTCGGCGGTGTCGCCCACATCGCCACCGGAGATGAACCGCTTGACGCCCTCGATGTGCCAACTGCCGTCCGGTTGCGCGATGGCCTTGGTTCGCCCTGCGCCCACATCGGAGCCGGCGTCGGCCTCGGTCAACACCATGGTGGCCGCCCAACCTCGTTCCAGGCCCGTCGCCGCCCACCGCTTCTGCTGTTCGGTGCCCTCGATATAGAGCGCGTTGGCCATCGCCGGGCCCACGCTGTAGAAGAAGGCCGCCGCCGGATTGGCGCAATGCAGCATCTCGTTGATCGCCCACGTCACTGGGCCCGGTGCGGACACGCCGCCGATTTCTTCGGCAAGGCCGATGCGCCACCACTCGGCGTCTTTGACCGCCTGCACCGACTTGGCCAACTCGGCGGGGACCGAGATGGTGTGACGGTCGGGCTCGAAAACCGGTGGGTTGCGGTCCGCCTCGGCGAACGACTCGGCGATGGGGCCCTCCGCCAAGCGGGCGACTTCGTCGAGCATCGTGTGGACCGTGTCGACGTCGAAGTCGCGGTAGCGTCCCGAGCCGAGGACGGTGCTGAGCTTCAAGACCTCAAACAGATTGAACTCGACGTCGCGCAGGTTAGCGATGTAGTGCCCCACCGGTTTTGCTCCTTTTATCTGACCCCAGGTGAACTTCGACGCAGTGTGGCCGAGGCCGGAATGGGTACGCAACCGTAAGCTACGGCGACGGAGGCGTAACCTACGGCAACGCAACCGTAGGGTCCCAGGTCAGCGAGCTCGCATAACGATGAGTAGCTGTGTGTGCCAGATGATGTCGGACTAACTGGACCGCTCGTGTCTGTGGGACCGGGCGACCATTCCTGGCGCCATCGGACACTCGACATATCGAGAAGATGCTTTATCGACCAAAGAGATTGGCCGCACGTCGGCTTCTAGTGGTGGCGGAGGTGGGGCAGCCACCACGGGATATGGAAATGGTGGTGTGGGCGGCCCATCGGCGGGCACGGTTCGAGGTCGATGGTCGCCGCGTGCAGTACCCCGCCGTCCTTGGTTCCCTGCGCCGCCATGCACTTGCCGTTCTGGATCGCTTGCGCGTTGGTAACCGCATGCTTGGTGTAGGTGGTCGTGTCGCCGACGTTCACAGTGGAGTGCGTGGTCTTGCCGGTGGGATCGATGCCGTTGACGGCGATGGTGTTACCCGTAACCGAATCGACGATGCCGTTGACGCTAGGACTTGCAGCCGGCCCTCCAGGCGATGGTGCGGGCGGCGGGCACCTGCCGCCTTCAGATGGGCTGATCGTTACGCTCTGCGCGGTGACCGGCCCACCAGGGGGACCACTCTGTGCCGCGGCCTCGACCTCGACGCAGCTGCCGTGGGTGACGTCGGTCAGCTTGGCCGCGCCCAGCTCGGTGACCATTGTCGACGGTGTGAATTCCACCGCGGCCGCAGTCCGATCCCGCTGCGTGAGCTGGATCCTGTTGCCAGACACTGATCTGACCAAGCCCTCGACCTCGTCATGGCCCATGGGTGGTGCCGGCGGCGGCTTGGGCGAAGAAACCGTTGAGCTCGCCGACGTGTTGGGTTTTCCGGTGCTTTCGTTGCTGGAATTTCCGCATGCGGCAAGCGACACAGCGGTGGCGCAGGTGAACGTGAGGATCGCGAGCTGAGCCAATCGACGTCGCTGCGTCGTGGCGGTCATCAGGGTTCTCCGATCGCTGGGTTGCACGGAGGGATACCCGCTGCACTTCCGAGTTGCACAATTATTAGCTGAGCTGGTGAGCGGCCTTTTGATGCGGCGCGACCGAATAGAGTTGGACCATGTTTTGGTTGTGCAGGACCTGCGGTGTCGAGCACAACACGGCATCGAGCGTGTGCGCGATTTGCGCCGACGACCGGCAGTGGGTGCCAGCCGAGGGACAGCAGTGGGCGACGCTGGAGCAGCTGATTGGCGAAGGAATGCGGTCGCAGGTCTCGGTCATTGAGGACGGCCTTGTCGCGATCGGCAGTTCGCCGCCGCTCGGAATCGGGCAGCTGGGAAAGCTGGTGTGCGCCGAGGCCGGCAACGTGTTGTGGGATCCGTCCGGCTTTGTCGACGACGACGCCGTGGCCGCGGTAACCGAGCGCGGGCCGGTGATCGCCATTGTGGCCAGCCATCCGCACATGTATGGCGCACAAGTCGAGTGGAGCCACCGCCTGGGCGGCGTCCCGGTGTACGTGAACGCCGCGGATGCCGAGTGGGTGATGCGTCCCGACCCGGTGATCCAGCAGTGGTCGGACACCTTGCGGCTGAGCCCGTCGTTATCCGTAGTCCGGGTCGGCGGACACTTTCCGGGCAGCGCAGTCGCCTGCTGGACCGGGGGAGCTGGCGGGCGCGGCGTATTGCTGGCCGGCGACACCATTTTTCCCAACCCGGACCGCCGCACGGTTGCGTTCTTGCGTAGCTACCCCAACCGCCTTCCGCTCTCGGCTGCGGTTGTGCAGCGCATGGCCGGCACCCTGGCGGCGCTGAACTTCGACCGCATCTATGGCCTGTTCACGAATTCCATCGACACCGATGGCCACGCAGCGGTCCAGCGCTCGGCCGACCGCCACGCCGCCTGGGTCCGCGGCGACTACGACCACCTGACCTAGAGACACGGCGGAACGCTGGGGAACACGGCGGCAGTTCACGACGTTAACTGGGGCGTGACTACCCAAGACCTGACTGCCGAGCAGTTCAACGAGACCATTAACGGCAACGACATCGTGCTGGTCGACTTCTGGGCGTCCTGGTGCGGACCGTGTCGCCAGTTCGCACCGACGTTTGCTGCATCCGCGGAAAAGCACCCCGACGTCGTCTACGCCAAAGTCGACACCGAGGCCGAACAGGGCCTGGCGGCCGCCGCCAACATCCGGTCCATCCCCACGCTGATGGCCTTCAAGAAGGGGAAGTTGGTGTTCAACCAGCCCGGCGCTCTGCCGGCAGCCGCGCTTGAGGATCTGGTGCAGCAGGTGAAGAACTTCGACATCGACGCGGCGATCGCGGCGGAGGAGCCCGACCAGGCCTGACCGTCGTCAGGCTGGGTCTGGTTGCCTGACTCCTCAGTTGGCCGTCCGGCGGCCCGCACCACGTCAGGCGGCGGGTTACCGTTCAACGGTGAGCATGGTCCTCGTTGAACACCCGCGGCCGCAGATCGCCCTAATCACCCTGAACCGGCCGGAGCGGATGAATTCCATGGCGTTCGACGTCATGGTGCCGCTCAAGGCGGCTCTGGAGAGCATCGCCTACGACAACTCGGTGCGGGTGGTAGTCCTGACCGGGGCAGGCCGGGGTTTCTCCTCGGGCGCCGACCACAAGTCGGCCGGGGAGGTGCCGCATGTCCAAGGGCTGACCCGGCCCACCTATGCGCTGCGTTCGATGCAGATTCTGGACGACGTCATTCTGGCGCTACGACGGCTGCACCAACCGGTGATCGCCGCGGTCAACGGTGCAGCGATCGGTGGCGGGCTGTGCCTGGCGCTGGCCGCCGATATTCGCATCGCGGCGAGCGGAGCTTATTTCCGGGCCGCAGGTATTAACAATGGGCTGACCGCCAGCGAGCTGGGGCTCAGCTATCTGTTGCCCCGGGCGATCGGCTCGTCGCGAGCATTCGAGATCATGCTGACCGGTCGCGACATCGACGCCGAGGAAGCCGAGCGTATCGGGCTGGTGTCGCGCCAGGTGCCCGATGACCAGTTATTGGAGACGTGCTATGCGATGGCCGAACGCATCGCGGGGTTCTCGCGGCCGGGAATCGAGTTGACCAAGCGCACACTGTGGAGTGGACTGGACGCCGCTAGCCTGGAGGGGCACATGCAGGCCGAGGGCCTCGGGCAGCTCTTCGTTCGTCTGCTCACCACAAACTTCGAAGAGGCGGTTGCCGCGCGTGCCGAGAAACGGCCGCCGGTGTTCACCGACGATAAGTAATAGAGCACAACCGTTCGGCAGCCGGACAAGAAGCCGTTCGGCGACGATGCGGGCCAGGATGGCCTGTTGAGGAGCCGGACAAGAAGCAAGGAGAGTGACCGTGATCACGGCAACGGACCTCGAGGTCCGCGCTGGCGCGCGCACGCTGCTCTCCGCGGACGGCCCGGCACTGCGGATACAGCCGGGTGACCGCATCGGGCTGGTTGGGCGCAACGGCGCCGGGAAGACCACTACCTTGCGAATCCTCGCGGGGGAGGGGCAGCCGTACGCCGGTACGGTGACCCGCACCGGCGAGATCGGTTATCTGCCGCAGGATCCCAAAGAGGGTGACCTCGACATCTTGGCCCGTGACCGGGTGCTGTCGGCACGCGGATTGGACACCCTGCTCACCGATCTGGAAAAGCAGCAGGCACTGATGGCCGAAGTCGCCGACGACGCCGCCCGCGACCGTGCGATCCGCCGCTACGGTCAACTCGAAGAACGCTTCGCCGCGCTGGGCGGTTACGGCGCGGAAAGCGAGGCGGGCCGGATTTGCGCGAGCCTCGGGTTGCCCGAGCGGGTGTTGAGCCAGCAGCTGCACACGTTGTCCGGCGGGCAGCGCCGTCGGGTGGAGCTGGCGCGCATTCTGTTCGCCGCGTCGGACACGGGCGCCGGCTCGGCCGCCACCTTGCTGCTCGACGAGCCGACCAACCACCTCGACGCCGATTCACTGGGCTGGCTACGGGAATTCCTGCGCGGGCACACCGGCGGCCTGGTGGTGATCAGCCACAATGTCGACTTGTTGGCCGACGTCGTCAACCGGGTCTGGTTCCTCGACGCGGTGCGCGGTGAAGTCGACGTCTACAACATGGGTTGGCAGAAGTATCTCGACGCTCGCGCCACCGACGAGCAGCGCCGTCGCCGGGAGCGTACCAATGCCGAACGCAAGGCCACCGCGTTGCGTGCCCAAGCCGCCAAGCTGGGCGCGAAGGCCACCAAAGCTGTTGCGGCCCAGAACATGCTGCGACGGGCCGACCGAATGATGGCCGCTCTCGACGAGGAGCGGGTGGCCGACAAGGTGGCCCGAATCAAGTTCCCCAGCCCGGCGGCCTGCGGGCGGACCCCGCTGGTGGCCACCGGGCTGACCAAGACCTACGGATCGCTGGAAGTTTTCACCGGCGTCGACCTCGCGATCGACCGCGGCTCCCGGGTAGTGGTACTGGGACTCAACGGCGCGGGCAAGACGACACTGCTGCGGCTGTTGGCCGGTGTCGAGCAACCCGACGCCGGGGCGCTGGAGCCCGGACACGGTTTGAAAGTCGGATATTTCGCGCAGGAGCACGACACCCTCGACGACATCGCGACGGTCTGGCAGAACATCCGGCACGCCGCACCCGATTCCGGCGAGCAAGACCTGCGGGGGTTGCTCGGGGCGTTCATGTTCAGCGGTAGTCAGCTCGAGCAGTTGGCCGGCACGCTGTCCGGCGGCGAGAAGACTCGGCTGGCGCTCGCTGGTTTGGTGGCCTCGACGGCGAATGTGTTGCTGCTTGATGAGCCGACGAACAATCTCGATCCGGCCTCCCGCGAGCAGGTGCTGGACGCGCTGCGGAGCTACGCTGGAGCGGTGGTGTTGGTGACACACGACCCCGGCGCGGCCGAAGCGCTCGATCCGCAACGGGTCGTGCTACTGCCCGACGGCACCGAAGACCATTGGTCCGAGGAGTATCGGGATCTGATCGAGCTGGCCTGACCGGCTAGGCTCGGCTCGACGGTGCCGCAGGCGATTTCGTCAAAGTGGCCCGCCGCCGACGTCTGCTTCCTACGCTGTGTGCTTTGGGGATCCTTTTGAAGCGGGGAGGCGCCGATGAGGAAAGCGAAAAAGACACGCGATCAGTTGCTGGTCGAATTGCGCAGCGCCTACGAGGGCGGCGCCAGCATTCGAACTCTGGTCGCGTCCACCGGCAGGTCGTACGGCTCGATCCACAGCTTGCTGCGCGAGTCGGGCACCACGATGCGCAGCCGCGGTGGTCCCAACCACCGCACGCGACCTCGATAACACGATTAACTTATCGCTGGCGTACTGAATTTTCGACCAGATCGAGGACGGCGGTAAGCCGCTGTGGGTCTTCACCGGAGGCCACTCGGGCGACCAAGCCATCGAGAACCAGGTCCAGGTAGCACACCAATACGTCGCTGGGGATGTCGTTGCGCACCCGTCCGGCCCGTTTCTGCCGGCGTAGCCGATCGATCGTTGCCGCCGTCAGCTCCGCCGAGCGCTCCGCCCACCCCCGACTGAACGCGGGGTCGTGGCGCAGCTTCCGCGCGATCTCCAATCGCGTGGCGAGCCAGTCGAACTGGTCGGGCGCGTTGAGCATGTCGCGCATCACCTGGATGAGACCCTCCCGCGACGCGACCGCAGCCATCCGCTCGGCGTCCTCGCGGGCCAGCTCGAAGAACAACGTGTCCTTGTCGCGGAAATGGTGGAAGATCGCTCCCCGCGACAAGCCGATGGCCTGTTCCAGCCGGCGCACCGTCGCCTTCTCGTAGCCATATTCGGCAAAGCAGCGACGGGCGCCGTCGAGGATCTGACGGCGACGGGCCGCCAGATGGTCCTGGCTGACCTTGGGCACAAGCGTTCCGGGCTAGTTCGACCTGAGCATGTTTCGCAGCACGTACTGCAAGATGCCGCCGTTGCGGTAGTAGTCGGCTTCACCCGGGGTGTCGATCCGCACCACAGCGTCGAACTCGACAGCGTCCGCACCCTCCTTGCCGGCCTTGACGTGCACCGTCTTTGGCGTCTCGCCGTCGTTGAGCGCCTCGATGCCGGTGATGTCGAATACCTCGGTGCCGTCTAGACCCAACGACTCCGCGGTCTTGCCCTCGGGGAATTGCAGCGGGATCACCCCCATGCCGATCAGGTTGGACCGGTGGATGCGCTCGAATGACTCGGCAATCACCGCACGCACGCCCAGCAGTCGCGTGCCCTTGGCTGCCCAGTCCCGCGACGAGCCCGAACCGTATTCCTTGCCGCCGAGCACCACCAGCGGAATGTCTTTTGCCGCATAGTTTTGCGCAGCGTCATAGATAAACGCCTGCGGCCCACCCTGCTGGGTGAAGTCGCGCGTGTACCCACCGGAGACATCGTCGAGCAGCTGGTTGCGCAGTCGGATGTTGGCGAACGTGCCGCGGATCATCACCTCGTGGTTGCCGCGCCGAG
This sequence comes from Mycobacterium sp., assembly GCF_035570115.1. Taxonomy (GTDB): domain Bacteria; phylum Actinomycetota; class Actinomycetes; order Mycobacteriales; family Mycobacteriaceae; genus Mycobacterium. Next base: position 4,559 of record NZ_DATMLH010000090.1, on the reverse strand, counting down.
ATCCGAAGGAGTTGTAGTCCTTGCGCTCGACGCCATGCTCGTCGAGATACTGCGCGGCCGGGGTGCCGGGCTTGATACTGCTCGCGGGCGAAATGTGGTCGGTGGTCACCGAGTCGCCGAGCAGCGCCAGCACCCGCGCGCCGCTGATGTCACCGACCGGTTCCGGGTCGGCGGGCATCCCGTCGAAGTACGGCGGCTTGCGCACATAGGTCGATTCGGCATCCCACGCAAAGGTGTTGCCGCTGGGAGTGGGCAGGTTGCGCCACCGCTCGTCGCCCTTGAACACGTCGGCATAGTTTGTGGTGAACATCTCCTGATTGATCGCCGACGCGATGGTGTCGGAGACGTCCTTCTGCGACGGCCAGATGTCTTTGAGGAAAACGTCGTTGCCGTCGCTGTCTGCGCCCAGCGGCTCCGATTCGAAATCGAAGTCCATCGAGCCGGCCAGCGCGTAGGCCACCACCAGCGGCGGTGAGGCCAGATAGTTCATCTTTACGTCCGGGTTGATGCGGCCCTCGAAGTTCCGGTTGCCGGACAGCACCGCGGCGACTGAAAGGTCGTTGTCGTTGACCGCTTTCGAGATCTCCTCGGGCAGCGGCCCGGAGTTGCCGATGCAGGTGGTACAGCCGTAGCCGACAAGGTAGAAGCCCAGCTTCTCCAAATACGGCCATAGCCCAGCCTTTTCGTAGTAGTCGCTGACGACCTGCGAGCCCGGCGCCATCGTGGTCTTCACCCAGGGCTTGGTGCTGAGGCCCTTCTCGACGGCATTGCGCGCCAGCAGTGCCGCGCCCAGCATCACCGAGGGGTTGGACGTGTTGGTGCACGAGGTGATCGCGGCGATCACCACCGCGCCGTGGTCAAGCACGAATTCGCCGAGTTCGTCGGACTTCACCGTCACCGGGTTGCTCACCCGGCCGTTGGCATGCTTTGCGGCCGACTCCACCGGCTGGTGGTCGTCAGCGTGGCCGTTGCTCAGTGCCCCGGGGTCGCTGGCCGGGAACGTCTCGTCGACCGACTCGTCGAGCCTCGAGTAGTCCTTCTTGTCCGGGTCGTCGCCGACGTAGTCGGGGATCTGCTCGCGGAACGCGGATTTGGCTTTGGACAACGCGATTCGATCTTGCGGCCGCTTCGGCCCCGCGATCGACGGCACCACGTCGGCCAGGTTGAGCTCGAGGTACTCGGAGAACTTCGGCTCGCGCTTGGCGTCGTGCCACAGGCCCTGCTCTTTGGCGTACGCCTCCACCAGGGCGAGTTGCTCTTCTTTGCGCCCGGTGAACCGCAGGTAGTCGATTGTCTCCTGGTCGATCGGGAAAATCGCTGCAGTAGAACCGAACTCGGGGCTCATGTTGCCCAGTGTCGCGCGGTTCGCCAGCGGCACCTCGGCCACACCTTCGCCGTAGAACTCGACGAACTTGCCGACCACTCCGTGCTTGCGCAGTATCTCGGTGACGGTCAGCACCACGTCGGTGGCGGTGACACCGGGCTGGATCTCACCGGTGAGCTTGAAGCCGACAACCCGCGGGATGAGCATCGACACGGGCTGACCGAGCATGGCCGCTTCCGCTTCGATTCCGCCGACACCCCAGCCCAATACGCCCAGGCCGTTGACCATCGTGGTGTGCGAGTCGGTACCGACACAGGTGTCCGGATAGGCCACACCGTCGCGCTCCATCACGACATGGGCCAGGTATTCGATGTTCACCTGGTGCACGATGCCGGTGCCCGGCGGCACCACCTTGAAATCCTGGAAGGCGCCCTGCCCCCACCGCAGAAACTGGTAGCGCTCGCCGTTGCGCTGGTATTCGAGCTCGACGTTGCGCTCGAAAGCGTCGGCTCGGCCGAAAAGGTCCGCGATAACCGAGTGATCGATCACCAGGTCGGCCGGCGCCAGCGGATTGACCTTCTCCGCGTCGCCGCCCAGATCCCCGATCGCCTCACGCATCGTGGCCAGGTCGACGATGCACGGCACACCGGTGAAGTCCTGCATGACCACGCGGGCGGGCGTGTATTGGATCTCGATGCTGGGCTCGGCCGACGGGTCCCAATTCGCAATCGCCTGGATGTGATCCTTGGCGATGTTGCTGCCGTCCTCGTTGCGCAACAGGTTTTCCGCGAGCACTTTGAGGCTGTAGGGGAGTTTCTCCGTGCCGGGCACCGCGTCCAGGCGATATATCTGGTAACTGCTATCGCCGACCGTCAGGGTGCTGCGCGCTTCGAATGAATTCACCGAATCTTTGCTGGTCACATCAACTCCCGGGATTTAGTTCTGCTCGCCGACGGGCCATGTCGACAAGGCCAGTCTAACAGTACGCTTGTCCTGTATTCCACGGTACTGCGGCCTGGAAGTTTGTCTGGCCGGCCAACTGCTGTCATCCGCTCGTGGGGACGGTACGGTCTTGGACCGTGACCACCCCGCACGTGCCGCTGTACATCCCGGGCGAGATTTGCGGCACCGTCGGTGCCGATCCGGCAACACCGCCCGACCAGTGCCTGGCGATCGTGCAAGCACAGGTCACTGCCCACAACATCAGTGCGCCAGCCGCCGTCACACCGGCATTACTTCAGGTGATCGACCAAGCACAGCACGACGGCGTCGATCTCAAAATCGTCGTCCTCGACCACAACCCCCCGACCGACACAGCGCTTCGAGACATCGCCACCAGGGTGGGCGCCCAACACACCGATGCCACCGTGCTGGTGCTCAGCCCAAACTTCGTCGGCACCTACAGCACACACTTCGCACGAGCCACGCTCGAGATCGGCGAAGACAACGCCAAGACCGGCAACCCGGTGGTCTCGGCGCAGAATTTCTTGCACCAGCTCAACACGCCACAGTTTCCCTGGACCGCGTTCACCATCGTGCTTCTTATCGGAGTGCTGGCGGCAGTGATCGGCACCCGGATCATGCAACTGCGCACCAGGCGGTCAGCAACATCGCCAGATGAGGCCGAAGCGCCCACAGAAGAAGCTGGCCAGAGCGTCTAACTCCCCGTATTCGGCTTGTGTCGCATAGCGGCGGCACCTGTGCCGCCATTGCGGGCAAAACAGTGATGTCACCGTACGGTCACAGTTGTCGGAAGAACACACTTGTAATTTGTTACTAAAGTTTCCATTGGGTCAGATGTGACATACGGTGCAAAGGATGCTTTTGATTTAATCGCGCTTCCAGTGATTACTGGGGTCGACGCCGTCCGCCCGCGTTGAGCCATAGGAGACCCGAGTCGAATGAGACGCAACTGCCGCGGCTCGTCTATCCGACTGGCCACCGGGCTCACTCGCCGCGTCGCTCCGGTAGTGCTCAGCGTGGCCGTGCTGCTGTCCATACCCGGGCTGGCACATGCCGACCCGGGTACTCAACCGGACACCATGGCCAAGCTGATCGCCGATGTCGCGCAGGCCAACCAGCGTCTACAGGACCTCGGCGCGCAGATTCAGACCGAGCAGGAGAGCGTCAACAAGGCTCTGGTCGACGTCGAAACCGCACGCGACAATGCCGCGGTCGCACAACATGACGTCGAGGCCAGCCAGCAGGCGGTCACGGACGCCAACGTCGCAATCGCGGCCGCCCAGAATCGATTCGACCGTTTCGCGGTAGCCAGTTACGTCAACGGTCCGTCCGACAGCTACCTCAAGGCGTCCAGTCCCGACGACATCATCGCCACCGCGGCCGCCGGCCAGACCCTGGCCGCCAGTTCCCGACAGGTGATGGACAGCTTGCAACGCGCTCGCACCGAGCAAGTGAACAAGGACTCGGCCGCCCGGCTGGCAAAACAGAACGCGGACAAGGCTCTTGCCGACGCCCAATCCAGCCAGAACACCGCGGTGGCCGCGTTGACCGACGTCCACCGCAGGTTCGGCGAGCAGCAGCAAGAGATCAACCGCCTGGCCGACGAGCGTAACGCGGCCCAAGCCAGACTCGACGCCGCCCGCACTTGGTCGGCATCCGCGGGCGGACCGGGTGCCAGGGGCCAGGCGGCCCCAGCATCAGGGTCCTCAGGTGACCGGTGGGATCCGGCGGCTCCGGGGTCGCCTGCGCGCCCCCAGGGCAACGGCGGCCAGTGGGCCGGCGACTGGGATCCCACGCTGCCGATGGTTCCCAGCGCGAACGTCCCGGGCGACCCGATCGCGATCCTCAACAAGGTCCTGGGGATTTCGGCGACCTCGTCTGAGGTCACCTCCAATATGGGCCGCAGCTTCCTGCAGCAGCTGGGGCTGGCTCCCACACCCACCGGCTTCACCAACGGCCGCATTCCGCGGGTGTACGGACGGCAGGCCTCCGAGTACGTGATTCGCCGCGGGCTCTCGCAGTTAGGCGTGCCCTATTCGTGGGGTGGCGGCACTGCCGCCGGGCCTGGCAGGGGCATCGACTCAGGCTCCGGCACTGTCGGCTTCGACTGCTCCGGCCTGGTGCTGTACTCGTTCGCCGGGGTGGGCATCAAGCTGCCGCACTACTCGGGTTCGCAGTACAACCTGGGCCGCAAGATCCCCTCTTCGCAGATGCGCCGTGGCGACGTGATCTTCTACGGCCCCGGCGGCAGTCAGCACGTGACGATCTATCT
>NZ_DATMLH010000089.1:0-6059 GCF_035570115.1 Mycobacterium sp. | reverse complement strand
CACTGGGGACAACTCGGCGAACAGTTGATTCCCGCACCGGGGGATCCGCCGTACCTGCAGTACACACGTGATCCATTGCACGGGGGCTTCGGGCCGCCGCCCGGTCGCCAAGGGCCGCCGGCTGGCGTACCGCCGGCAGGGCCCCAGGCGCCGCCACCGCCCGGCCCGGCTCAGCCGAATCTCCAGTTCAGCGCTCCGTTGCCGGGACCGGCCGCTGCACCGCCAGGGTTTGGTCCGCTGCCCGGACCCGCGGCCGCACCGCCACCGGGGCCGGTCGCGCCGAATGCCGCACCGCCACCGGGGATTCCGCCGACGGAGGGGAGTAGGTAGATGCTGACGCGCTTCGTCCGGATTCAGCTACTGATCTTCACGATCATCGGGATCGTCGGTGTGATCGCGATGGTTCTCTTCTACATCCAGGCGCCGACCCTGCTCGGCATCGGCCGGATTACCGTCTCCCTCGAACTGCCGTCGACCGGTGGTTTGTACCGGTTCTCCAACGTGACCTACCGCGGAGTGCAGATGGGTAAGGTCACTGCGGTGTCGCTTACTCCGAAGGGCGCCAAAGCGACACTGTCGCTTAGTACTTCGCCGAAGGTCCCGGCGAACCTGCAAGCCGAAGTGCTGAGCGTCTCCGCGGTGGGCGAGCAGTATGTGGACTTGCGGCCACGAACCGATTCGGCGCCGTATCTACACAACGGTTCGGTTATTGCCATGCGTGACACCACGATTCCGCAAGCGGTCGGACCGATGCTCGATCAGCTGAACGCCTTGATCAAGAGCCTGCCCAAAAACAAGATCGGCCAATTGCTCGACGAGTCGTTCCAAGCCTTCAACGGAGCCGGATACGATCTGGGATCGTTGTCCGACGCGACGTCGCGAATCTCTACCGACGCCAACAGCGTTGTCGAGCGCACCCGAACCCTCACTGAAGACAGTGGGCCGCTGCTGGATTCGCAGGCCAAGACCGCCGACTCCGTTCGCACCTGGGCGCGAAGCCTGGCCGGCATCTCCGACGTGGTGGCGACCGACGATTCCCGGGTTCGCACATTGCTGCGAAACGGTCCCGGCGCTGCGGACGAGGCATCGCGGCTCTTCGAGCAAATCAAACCGACGCTGCCGGTGTTGCTCGCCAACCTGACCACCCTCGGGCAGATCGGCGTCACCTACCATCCCTCGCTGGAACAGCTGTTCGTGTTGCTGCCACCGGCCGTTGCCATAACGCAAACGGCAGGGCCGTTCAACCATCCCGAGGGTTGGGCCAAGGGCGACTTCGCATTGACGGTCGACGACCCGCCCATTTGCACGGTCGGCTTCTTGCCGCCCAACATGTGGCGATCCCCGTCTGATACCAGCGACATCGACACGCCGGACGGCTTGTACTGCAAACTGCCGCAGGATTCACCGCTTTCGGTCCGCGGCGCCCGCAACTATCCCTGCATGGGGCACCCCGGAAAGCGCGCGCCCACCGTCGAGATCTGCAACAGCGACAAGCCGTTCATACCGCTGGCGATGCGCCAGCATGTCCTCGGTCCTTACCCCCTGGATCCAAATCTGCTCGCTCAGGGCATACCGCCCGACGACCGGGTCACCGTCGACAAGAGAATCTTCGGACCCGTTGAGGGAACACCGCTGCCACTAGGGGCGATCCCGCGCGGAACGCCCCCCGGCCCACGGGGAGCAACTCCACCACCGGGCACGAAGGGCGCCGCAGCACCACCCGCGCCGTCGTCTGCCAACATGTCGACGCAGGCGGCGGACTTCCCGCCCATAGCGCCACTCGACGTTCCTGCGCAGGGCGAGCTTCCCCCACCACCACCTGCCGTGCCCCCGCCGCCGGCAGCGGGTCCGTCGCCGGCCGACACCGTCAACGGTGCGCCGCCGCAGGCGCATCCAAGCTCGTTCGGGGATAAGGCATCTCGGCCAGGGCCGTCGATCGCGGTTGTCCCTTACGACCCGCGTACCGGTCGTTATGTGGCTCCGGACGGGAAGTTGTACCAGCAATCGGATCTGGCAACCGCGACTACGCCCAAGAAGTGGCAGGACCTGTTGCCGACTTAATACTCCTGGCGGCTAATCAGCCGATCTTGTCCAGTCGCAGCGGCAGTTCGATGCCAAGCCACTGGTTTTGGCCGCAGGCGCCGCTCGGGCCGATCGTCTTGTCCTTCCCAGCCATCACCGGCGACCCGAGTTGGTATTCACCACTACCTTGGGGATCAACGGGGTAGAAGTAGAAGGTCTGCTGCCCGGTGAACGCGGTGCCGTCTTGGCACCGCTCCCAATTCGGCACATCACGTCTGACGTACCACATGAGCCCGTCGCCCATGGAGATCGGCGCGCTCCAGCCCTGGTCGCTCTTCATCGTGCCGCTGCACGTCTGAAAATTGGAGCACGACGAGCTGATGGTCCAGGTGCTGATGACGGTTGGCTCGTAGTTGTACTGATCATTGATTTTGGCCCAGTTGCCATTTGACGTTACGCGGTATGTCCCGTTGACCGCGACATCATCCTTCGTTGTTGCTCGCGCCGCAGATGCCGGACCCAAAATGCTGAATACGTTGGCGGCCAACAGTATCGCGGTGGTGATCGTTCCAGCTGAACGCATCCTCTACTCCTCGACGGGCATTTCGCGACGATGCCCACGCGACCTTATCGACACCGGTAGCGGCGTTCTCGTGCGATGAGAATAGCACCGGCGCTATCGGCGCGGTAAGGGTTCATCCGAACGGATCCAACTTGGAGATCAGCCAGGAACCGCTGACCTTTGTGAGCGTTATTCGCACGCTGCTCGGCGTCTTCAGGGGTTCTCGTTTGTCCTTGCTCATAGTGGTCTCGTTGAGGAACACCAGCACCACTGCCGAGTGCGTGTGCAGTTCTGATACGGCCGCCCGAATCACCGTAGCCGTCTGCGTGAGGTGCTTCTCTTTCACCGTTGGCATGACGACGTCTTTAGTGAATTTGTCGTAGTAGGCGAGAAACTCCCCGGTGAGATGGGACCTTGCCCTGGCGAAGTCGCGATCAATGCTTTCGCTCGAGTAGGAAAGCGTCGCGACGGCACCGTCTGAAGCCTCTTGGATGGCCCGCCTTGCGGCGGCGTCATCGATTTGTCGATCTGGGCGGTATTGCAGGACGAACAAGCATGCGGCCAGTCCCACTGCGGCGATCACCGAAGTCGTCAAGAGAACTGAACGCCAGTGCACCAGAAGGTTGGAGACGAACCGGTCGATCACGCCCGTGGTCTCGGCGGGCGACGCACCGACGGAAGGAGTTTCGGTGCCGGCGTCATCCGAGTCCGCATCCTCTTGGGCGGTCTCCGCATCCTCGAATGGCGACTCTGACTCGGAATTCATTGGACGAATTCAAGTTTCGACATCTTAAGCCGATCCCCATCCCGATCGAGATTGACACCGAGTCGCCAGAAGACCGATGGCCGTACCGACTTGTCAGGGTTGATGGTGTCCGATTTCGTGACTACCAGGACGACTGCCGAATTGTCGGTCATCGACTCGACCGCGACGTCTTGCACGGTGGCCTTGGTGGTGACCTGCGCATCCTGGGCGTTTTTGGCCATATAGCTTGACGTCGCTTCCATCTGGCTCTTGAGCGCTCCGGTCGTGTCGTCGATGGCGTGCTGGATGCTCTCCGCGGCGTGCGCCGGGTCGATCGACATCAGCGTTGCGACTTCCTCCCGAGCAGCCGCGGCAAACTCCTCCGCGTGCTGTCGCCGCTGCACGAGTGTGCGGTGCTGCCAGACGATGTAACCGCTCGCCGCCAGGGAGACGCAGAGCAGCACGATCTCGGAGCCGACGCCCACCGCTTTCCAGGTAGGAAGACGGAGCCGCCCCGGCCACCGACGCCTCGATCGCCAGCGAGCCGGCTTGGCCACGTCGGCCTCCGCGTCTTCGGTCGCGTCGGACTGTTCGCTTGAATCGGCCTCGGCCTCCCGGCGCAATTCGGCCGCGCGTGCTCGTGCGGCCTCGGCGCGCTCCTCGGCACGAGCGAGCTCCGCTTCGGCTTCCGCGAGCGAATCTGGAGCCTCGGTGGTGGACGGGTCGGCGTCGGAGTCCGTCACTGGTCCTGGGCAATCGCCGGCGCAGGCGCACCCCGACTCAGGGCTGGTTCCGGGCTACACACGGAGAATCACGTTATCACCCCAAAGTCGCTGGCCGGACGGGTGTGGGGACGCGCAATATCCAGGGTCCTGCCACTTGTAGGTGATCTTCTCCGAAGAAGAGAATTTTCTTATCGCCCATGCAAAAATATTGCCGTGCGTTTCATCGTGGCGATAGTGGCTGCGCTGATCGGAGTCGGCGCGTTGATGCCGCCGACGGCTGCCGCGGAGCCGACGGTCTGCGACTACCCGGCGTGTACCCCGGGCATCGCGCCGAACATGGTCCTGGGTGCGCCGTGCGACAACACCACCTACTACGCGTTCGGGGTATCCGGCGGTTATGTGCCCGCCACCCAACCTGGACGGCTGATGTTCTGCGGCTCGCCCAGGCGATACCAGCCGAGATGGTTCCGCTCACCACCGATGGCGGGCATCAAAGAAGAGAACACCGACTGCCACATGTATACGAACTACGTCGCGCAGGCGCCCGATGGACTATTCCTGATCTGCATAGCGCAGGAGGGCAAAACTTTCTGGACCCGCGCCGACACGTAAAGTCATTGCGTGACAAACGCATTGCGCGGGATTGTCAACGGATGTCCACCGAACTCAGCAATCCAGGCTCTGCGGCAACGACATAAGGCACGGCGTTGAGAACTTGCATTGCCGTGGCGACCATCGCGCCCGCGCCCGACGTCATTCCCGCGACTCCGGCGCGACCCGGATCTTTCAGAGTCGCCGCCAGCGTGCAGTCAATGTCGGGATCGCCCGTGATCACGACACGGTAGGACAAATCGCCGATGCCGTTTGGCCAATCGGGGGCCATATCGTGCGCCAGCCGGGTGACGTGTTCGACGACGATGGCCTCGCGGCCGTCGACCACGCCGATCGTCTGCATTCATATTGCGCCGGACGTCCCCGCCTCGACCGTGCCCATCGCGACATTCAACGTCCGGTTCGTGGAGTGCCCGCTGTTTTCGCCATTGTGGGGTCTCCTCAGCTACGACGTGAGTACCTAACTTTTGATCCGCGAGCCAGTTGAAGCGGCAGAGGCGGTGAGGATCGAACGGGATATCGGCGCCCTGTCGTGGTAAGGAAAACAAATGTTAGGTTGAGACTCGATGTACACCCTCCGGTTCGACATGCGAGCGCCCGATTGGGCCGCGCCGGCCGTCGACCTCTATGCCGCGGCCATCGACATGTGCGCTTGGGCGGAGATCCGCGGTGCGATCCTCACCGTCCTGTCCGAACACCACGGTGCCGACGACGGCCATCTGCCGACCCCGCTGATCTTGGCCTCGGCGATCGCCGCGAGGACAAAGCAGTTGGCGATTCTCCTTGCCGCGGTGCCGATTCCACTCTGGGATCCAATACGGCTGGCCGAGGAGATGACCGTCTTGGATCTCATCAGCAGAGGTCGGGTGTCGTATGTGTTTGGTGTCGGTCATCGCAGCGAGGAGTACGACCATTTCGGCTTGGACATCACGACACGTGGCCGGGTCGCCGACGAGATGCTGGCCATGCTCGGCCGTCTGGTGCGCGGCGAGCCTGTCGAGTATCACGGCCGCCGGGTTCGCGTCACTCCGCCCTGCGGGTCGACGACGGGACCGCTGATGATGATCGCCGGCGGCAGCAAGGCGGCCGCCCGGCGCGCTGCCACGTACGGCCTGGGGTTCATCTCGCAGACCGATTCCCCGGGTCTGCAGGAGTACTACGACTCGCAATGCCGAGCCGCCGGGCATGAGCCCGGCATCGTTCAGTTTCCGGTACCGGGTGCTCCCACAACGGTTTTCGTTGCCGATGATGTCGATCAGGCGTGGGAGGTGCTGGGGCCGCACCTGCTGCACGACGCCGTGACCGCCGCGTCCTACCGCCCGCACGACGACTCGGTCGCCAGCATTACCCGTGCCGACAACGTGACGGCACTGCGGGAGGCGGAAGGTCCCTA
>NZ_DATMLH010000088.1:0-75970 GCF_035570115.1 Mycobacterium sp. | reverse complement strand
GTCCGCGCGCGAATCAGAGGAGTGCAGTAATGGGAACCAACCGTCTGGGCGCCAACACCGCCGACGTTGTCGTGGTGGGTGCGGGTCACAACGGGCTGACCGCCGCCTGTTACTTGGCCAAAGCGGGGCACAACGTGCTTGTCGTCGAGGCCTCGCCCACGGTCGGCGGGATGACATCGACCTACGCCACGATCCCCGGAGCGCCTCACCACCTGGTGAACGAGGGCGCCGTCCAGGCCTCGCTCTACCGGGCGACCACTATCGAAGCCGATCTGCAGCTCTCGAAATACGGTCTGCGCCAGGTCGTTGCCGATCCACAGCACCTGCATCTGGGACCGGACGGCGAGTCACTCGCGATCTGGCGCGACGCCAATCGGACGGCCGACGAGCTGCGGCGGTACTCGAAGAAGGACGCCAAGGCCTGGCTCGAGATGGCCGAAACGCTGGACCTCTGCATGGATGTGATGCTCGCCTACATGCGCTCGCACCCGATGCGGCCGCGTGTCGGCGAAATGCTCAAGGGCGCCGCGCGGATGGCGCGCCATCCCAAGCAGATGATCGCGCTGAGCCGCTACTTCTCGGTGTCGCACGCCCAGATCATCGACGAGTCGTTCGAGTCTTCTCTGGTCCGCGGCGCGCTCGCGCAGATGCCGACCTTCGACTGGATGCGCCGCGACACCACCGCGTGGGCGATGATCTACGTCGCGATCGTGCACCGCACCAGCTCCTCGCGTTTCGTCGGCGGAACAGGGGCGCTCCCTCGCGCGCTGGAAGCGTGCCTGCGCGAGCACGGCGGAACGGTGCGGACCTCGGCGCCGGTGGAGCGGATCCTCGTCCGCAATGGCCGCGCGGAGGGCGTCGTGCTCAAGAGTGGCGAAGAGATACGCGCGAACGCCGTGCTGGCCGCCTGCGACCCCAAGACCGCACTCGCCGGCCTGCTGCCGAAGGGCGCCCTGCCGGACAAGCTTGCCGCGGCGGCGGCCCACATCCCCACCGACACCACGGGCGCCGGCCATATGAAGGTCAACGTGGCGCTGCGCGGGCAGCTTCATCTCCCCCGCCACGCCGCGCTGCGGTCCGACGGCCTTGACCTCCGCAACCCCGTGACCTGCTGGCACACGTTCGAGGAGCACGTCGAAGGATGGGACGCCATTGTGCGTGGTGACTGGCCGAAGCGGCAACCGTTCCTGGCGGTCATCCCGACCGCGTTGGACCCGACCCAGGCGCCCGACGGTCAGGACACCCTGTGGATCTGGAGTGGCGTTGTGCCCAACAACTCTCGCGAACCCTGGGATGACGTCCGCGAGAGCCTTGCCGACAAGATCCTCGCCGACTGCGCCGACTACTACGAGGGAATCGAGGACCTCGTGATCGATCGCACCGTCCTCACACCAGGTGACGTGGCCGACCGGTTCAACGTCAGCGACGGCAACGTCTATCACGTCGACCCCTCTTTGATGCGGTTCGGACCGATGCGCCCGGCGCTGGGATTGGCGGACTACAAGTCACCGGTGGACGGGCTGTTCCTCGGCAGCGGGGGGATGCACCCGAGCGCCGGGATCTGCGGACTACCAGGGCAACTGGCTGCCCGCACCATGACGCGTGCACTCGGGAAGGCAAGCGGTGTCCGCCGGCTGGTCCCCACGCGTTTTGCCGCGACCGCCCGTGACGGCCAGCCAACCGCGAGTCCCGCCGTCCTTGACTCCGTGATCACCCGCTAGCGAGGAGCAGCCATGCCCAGCAACATCATCTGGTTCGCCGATCCGGAGGCCACCACCAGCGAGCTCGTCGGCGGGAAGAGCGTGAACCTCGCGCGGATGACCGCGGCGGGCTTCACCGTCCCACCGGGCTTCACCGTCTCGACGGCGGCCTACGGGGCCTTCGTCGAGCGGCTGCAAGCCGACATCGATGCCACGCTGGCCACAGTAAACTTCGCCGACGCCGACGATGTCGAACGCGCGACGGCGGCGATCCGGGCCCAGATCCTGGCAGCCGACGTGCCTGCGCAGATCGGCGCCGACCTGCTGGCGGCCTACGCGCGCCTCGCAGACCAGGACGGGGATCGTTTCGTCGCGGTCCGCTCGTCGGGCACCGCCGAGGATCTCGCGGACGCGTCGTTCGCCGGGTTGCACGACACCTTCCTCGACATCCGGGGTGACGACGAGCTTGCGCTCGCCGTGAAGCGGTGCTGGGCGTCGATGTGGAGTGCCCGCGCCACCGCCTACCGGCAGGACAAGGGATTCGATCACCAGAGGACGCTGATCGCGGTCGTCATCCAGGCGATGGTCCGCTCGGAGGTCGCGGGTGTGCTGTTCACCGGCAACCCACTGACCACAGCGACCGACGAGTTCGTCATCAACGCCAGCTGGGGCCTCGGCGAAGCGGTTGTCAGCGGTGTCGCCAACCCCGACGAGTACACCGTCACCGCGGCGGATCTGACGCTGCGCGACCGGCGGATCGGTTCGAAGGCGGTGCGGTTCGTCCGCGACACCCACGCCGGCAGCGGCGTCCTCGAGCAACACGTCCCCGAGGCCGAGCAGCGCCGCGCCTGTCTGGACGACGACCAGGTCGCCGAGCTCGCCGGGCTCGGCCGGCGGGTGCTGGAGTACTACAACGGCATCCCCCAGGACATCGAGTGGGGTTACGAGGCAGGGACGTTCTATCTTCTGCAGTCGCGGCCGATCACCGGCGTCGAATTCTCCTGGGACTCCGATGTCGATGCGTGGCAAACCCACGAGTTCGACCCGGACACGACATGGACCCGTGCCTGGTCGGACTCCAACTGGACCGGCGCGAAGACACCTTTGTTCTACTCGCTGCGCGCGTACTCCATGACACGCGGAGAAACCTGGACGAACGAACGGCGTGGCCTGGAAAAGGCTGCTGCAATGCCCTACCTGCGCTACTACAAGGCCGAGATCTACTACAACTGCGACCTCGACCGGGAGGTCGTGACGGCCACGACTCCCAAGGTCTTCCGCCCGCTGCTGCCCGACCTGAACTTCATCCCGCCGGCGTGGCAGGAAGAGGTGCTCAGCACGAAACTCGACATCGGTCGATGGCTGCGGATGCAGGCGCGGGCGGCATTCCTCGGCGGCAAGCACGCACCCCACAATTGCGCGGAGGCATGCCGCGCATACATCGAGGACACCGCCTGGCATCCCTCGAACCTGCCACCCCTGGAGCGGCTCTCAGATAGCGAACTCAAGCGCTATGTGCGCCGGTTCAATGAGATCGAGGCCAAGTACTGCGAGGACGTGTGGTTCCTATTCCTGCAGCACGCTCGCGACGCGCTGTGCCTGCTGCCGATCATCGTAAGTGCGTGGTACCCCGACGATCCGCTTATCCTCCACGACCTGCTCGCCGGCACTACGCGGCCGTCACGCACGCTGATCGAGAATGCTGCGCTGTGGCGGCTGTCGGAACGGATCCGCGGATCCGCGGCTCTCCTGCGCACCTTCACCGAGCACGAGGGGCCGGCATTCTTCACGGCTCTCCAAGAGTCCGAGGAGGGGAGCGAGTTCCTCGCGGCCTACGCGGAATTCTGTGAGCAGGCCGGCTTCCGCGGGCACGCCGACCGCGATCTAATCTTCCCCCGCCGTGTCGAGGATCCGTGGATCGACTACCGCAACTTCCAGACCCTGCTCAGCGTGGCCGACCCCGTCGACCCGGAAAGCCGCGAGCACGACGTCAACGCGCGCCGCGATGCGGCCGTGGCCAAGATCGTCGCCGCGGTCCGTGACCAGCCGATGGGCACGTGGAAGGGCGCGGCCTTCAAGAAGCTGATCAACTACATCCACGACTTCATCGTTCTACGCGACGATCAGCGCTGGTCCCTCGACCGGTTGACATTGTCGCTGAAGATGGTGCTGCAGGAGCTTGCTCGGCGCGGCAGGGAGCGCGGCAGGCTCGACGGTGAGGACGACCATTTCTTCCTCACCAAGGACGAGTTGTACGACGCGCTCGACGGGCACGGCAGCCGCGAGTTGATGACCGCCAAGATCACCGCCCGCCGCCGCGACTGGGAACGCAATGAGAACAAGGTGGCGGGCCTCCCGTTGTTCATGCGGCACGGCCGGCCCGCGGATCTGGGGGCCGCGGATGTCGCAGCCGGGGAAGGCCCATTGCAGGGCATTCCGACCAGCCGTGGCACGGTGACGGGCACCGCGCGAATTGTGCGCACCCAGAAGGAGATCGGTAAGGTCCGTTCCGGGGAGATACTGGTCTGCAACAGCACGGATCCGGGTTGGACGCCGGTCTTCGTCGTGGTCCAGGGCGTGGTCACCGAGACCGGCGGCATGCTCTCACACGCGTCGTGCCTGTCGCGCGAGTACGGCCTGCCGTCCGTCCAGATCGCCGGCGCGATGGAGCTCATCCCGGACGGCGCGACGATCACCGTGCATGGCGACACCGGCCGGGTGACGATAGACGACAGGGAGCCGACGTCGCCCGAGCCGCAGCCAACGAGCGAGCTGGTCGCCGCGGGTGGCCCCCCCGGCGGAGGCGTGGGGTGAGACGAGCGGGCGAGAACTCGCTTGTAACGGATCGTGCCTGCGATGTCGGGTAGCGTCCTGGAAGTGGGTGGCGAGGCCGGTCGGCGCTTTCGCAGCCACACCGGCCGCAGCGGCCCGGAACTGGCGATCTTTGAGGCCACCGAGCGACTCCTGCAAACCAAGTCACTGCACGAGATCAGCGTGGCGCAGATCCTGCGTGAAGCCGGGGTGTCGCGGGCGGCGTTCTACTACTATTTCGCCTCCAAGCATGACGTGGTCGCGTCCTTGCTCGCCCAGGTATTCGATCAGATCTTTGCCTCGATCGAGCCGTGGACCGGTGGGTTCGAACACTCCTCGCCCGAGGTCCTGCGGCGCAGCCTGCTGACCGGTGTCGACCTGTGGACCCAGCAGGGCCACATCCTGGCCGCGGCGATCGAGAACATGAACACCGCGCCGCAGCTTCGGAAGCTCTGGGTGGCATTCGTAGATCGCTTCACCGAAGCGGTCGCCCACGAGATCGAGCGTGAGCGCACCGACGGCACCGCACCGCCCGGCCCGCCAGCGCGGGCTGTCGCCGGAGCGCTGGTATGGGGTTCTGAGCGAGTGCTCTACCTCGGCCTTCGCGGCTTGGACCCGGCGGTCGACGGCGTCGCTGCAGCCGGCGACGCGCTGCTCGAGCTGTGGTTCGCGTCAATCTATGGGCCCGGCCACGGGCCAAGGTCCCGTGCATGACACCGACAGTGAAGAACGGCAATCCCGAGACGCGGCAGTCGATCCTCGACGCCCTGGATCGCCTACTCGAGCATCACGTGCTCGACGACATCGGCGTGTCCGAAATCCTCACCGAGGCGGGGCTCTCGTCCCGCACCACCTACTATCAGCACTTCGGCAGCCGCGACGAGGCGTTCATCGCCTTGGCACAACACGCGCTCGACGAAATCGGTGCCGAGGTCACCCGGGTAATCGAAGACCCCAATGTCAGGAGTTCGATTCAACTCCGGGCCGCGGTCGACGGCTGGATCATGCGAGGGGCGCGGCACCGCGGCCTGACGCACAGCCTGATAACCGAATGGCCGCGAATCCCTGAGCTGAAGGCGGTCTACGTCGCCTTCCTCGGTGAGCTGTCGGCGCGCCTGGCCACCACGATCGACGAAGACCGCAGCGCCGGGCGCGTCGTGACTCCGACGAACAGCCGCACGGTGGCCACGACGGTGCTGTGGTCGGCCGAACGGTCGATCTACGCGACAATGGTTGGCGCCCAAGGGTTCGCCGACCCATCGGCTGTCGCTGACACCCTTGTCGCCGGGTACTTGTCACTGATCTACGGAATCAGCCTGCCCTCGACCCCATGACCTAGGGATTTGCCCTGCACCGCACCGCGACGGCCGGAGCCCGCCCGCACCCGCCCGCGCGTGAACTGCTGGCCGGACTGCCCCACTTTCAACGCGGTCACGTCAACGACGTGGTCTCGTGAACGTAGACTCGCGCGCGCCCATCCACTAGAGTGTGACTGCTTGCTTACGGCCTGGCATGGCGTGCTGAATCCAGCTTAGGAGAGACCAGTGGCGGCTCCGGACGTATCTGATCGCTCATTGACCGAACTTTTCGCATTGACTGGCAGAAGAGCACTGGTCACCGGTGGTGCGCGAGGAATCGGTCGCGCCGTGGCTGCCCGGCTGGCTGAAGCCGGCGCACTGGTGATGATCGCGGATATCGACAAGACCGAAGCAGAGAGTGCGGCCGCTAGCTTAAAGTCGGTCGGAGTGGTGCATGGCGCCGAGTTGGACGTGACCGATTCGCTCTCAGTGGCCGCCGCTGTGGGGAGGGTCGTGCAGGAGTTCGGGGGATTGGAAATCCTGGTCAATAACGCCGGAATCTTCCCAATCACACCTCTCTTCGAGACCACAGATGAGCAATGGGACCGCGTGCAGAGCACGAACATCGGCGGGGCTTTTCGGTGTTCCCGGGAGGCCGGGAAGGTTATGGCCGCCGCCGGCAATGGTGGGGTGATCATTAACCTCGCCTCGACCCAGGCATTCCGTGCCGGAGCCGCCGGTCTGAGCGCCTATACCTCAAGCAAGGGCGCTATCGTCGCGTTCACTCAGGCCCTGGCGGTCGAGCTGGGCCAGTTCGGCATCCGCGCGGTCGCGGTGGCTCCGACCGTTGTTGACACACCTGGTGTGCAGGCGAACATGCCCGTTTTCGAAGCGGCCGGTGTTGGGGACCTCATCGCTGCTATCTCCGCTCAGCTTCCGCTGGGGCGCACCGGTGTTCCGGACGACATTGCCAGGGTGATCGCGTTTTTGGCGAGCGACCTGGCGGTCTTGATCACCGGGCAGACCGTGGCTGTTGATGCGGGCCAACTCTCCGCATGACGCGGTGGTCCTAATTCGCTTTGAGGAGCCAAGTTGACATCAAAGGCACAGATCGAGAATCAGACCCGCATGCGGATCTACGAAACCATGTCCAAGATTCATCAGACCGACGAGCAGGTTCGGAGCCTGCTGATGAGCGGAAAGATCACGATTATCTACTACTCGCCGCGTGGGCAAGAGGCTGTGCCGTCAGCGGTCGCTGCGGCACTTGAGGCCGACGACTACACGGTGACCACATACCGCGGAATTCACGACTGCATCGCCGCCGGCGCGTCACTTGACGAGATCCTGGCCGAAATGTTGGGCAAGGCCACCGGAACATCGAAAGGTAAGGGGGGGCCAATGCATCTGTCAGACCCGGATTCGGGCCTGATGGTAACTACCGGCATAGTCGGCGGCGGCCTGCCGATTGCCAACGGGATCGCGCTGGCCTGCCAGCTCAAGAGCCTGAACCGAGTCACCGTGTGTTACTTCGGTGACGGAGCGACGAACATCGGCGCCTTTCACGAGGCGCTCAATCTCGCCGCTGTGTGGTCTCTGCCCGTCGTATTCGTCTGTCAGAACAACGAGTACGGGGAATACACACCACGAGTGGACACCCAACGGGTCGGCAAGATCTCCCAACGGGCTGACGCCTACGGGATTGCGGGCGTCACCGTGGATGGCAATGATCCAGACGCCACCTATCTGGTCGCGCGAGACGCTGTCCAACGCGCCCGCACGGGCGGTGGGCCGACCCTCATCGAGGCGATGACCTACCGATTCATGGGCCACCTATTTGGCGACCAGATGCCCTACATACCCAAAGAAGAGCTGCAGGCCAGGATGTCTGCCGATCCGGTGCCCCGCTACCGGGAACGGCTGATAGCCGACGCAGTGGCCACCGACAGCGAGCTTGACGCGCTCGACCAGCGTCTGGGCGACGAGTTGGTCCGCGCCGTTGACGCCGCCCTGGCCGCTCCATTACCCGCCGCTGACGAGCTTTTCACCGACGTGTACGCCAAAGGGGTGTTGGTATGAACGCCCCCCGGATCTCCATGGCAGAAGCGCTCAACCAGGCACTCGACCATGAGCTTGGCCGCGACGAGTCGGTTTTTCTGCTCGGCGAGGACATCATCGATCCCGCTGGCGGCGTGATGAAAGTGACAGCCGGACTGTCCACCAAGTACGGCCGGGCACGCGTGCGGGAAACTCCGATCTCCGAACAGGCGATCATCGGTGCCGCCACCGGCGCCGCCCTGCTGGGCATGCGCCCCGTCGCCGAGATCATGATCGCGGACTTCTATGCGGTGTGTTTGGACCAGTTGGTCAACCACGCCGCCAAGCTGCGGTACATGTCCGGTGGCCGCACACACGTACCGATCACCATTCGGGGAATGGCCACCGGCGGCATGATGTTCGGCGCCCAGCACTCTCAGATGGTCGAAGCGTGGTTCGCACACGTGCCCGGTGTGAAGATCGCGATTCCCAGTACCCCCGCGGACGCGAAAGGATTGCTCACCGCCGCGATTCGAGACGACGACCCGACCATTGTGATCGAGCCCGCCGCGTTGTACTCGGTGAAAGGCCCCGTGCCCGCCGGAGAGCACGTGGTCGCGCTGGGCAGCGCGGACATCAAACGACCCGGGACCGACGTCACCATCATCACCTACGGCAAGCAAGTGCACGACAGTCTCGAAGCAGCTCGACAGCTCGACGGCGAGACCGACGTCGAAGTGCTCGACCTGCGCTCGATCGTGCCATGGGATGCGGCCGCGATGTTGGACTCGGTGCGGCGCACCCGCCGCGCGGTGGTGGTGCACCAGGCGGTTCAACGCTTCGGCGTAGGCGCTGAGATCGCCGCATGGCTGAGCCAAGAGCTCTGGGGCACCTTAGCCGCGCCGATCCTGCGCGTCGGTGCCGAATACACCCCGGTGCCGTATTCACCGCAGCTGGAGGCCGCGCATCTGCCCTCTGTCGCCCGCATTGTCGAGTCCGTGCGTGCCGTGTGCAAATCATGAATCGGCTGGCGTCCCGATGGATGAATTGAGTTGCCTTGACTGATGTTATCGTCCCGCGCCTGGGTGTAACGGTGACTGAGGTCACCATAGTTGAGTGGCTGGTCGCCGACGGTGAAGCGGTGACGCCCGGTCAGCCGATACTGACAGTCGCAACCGACAAGACCGAGGCTGAAATTGAGGCCACTTCTGCCGGAGTGCTCAAACATGGCGCACGTCCGGAGGAGAACTGCGAAGTGGGCGCCGTCATTGGCACCATCCAGTGACGTCGGGAAACGCGATCGATCGGTACGAACCAGGAGTGCATACCCAATGACCACATCAGCCACATCTACAGGGCGTCAGGCCCGCTCGGCCGGTCCCACTGTTCAGGATGTGCTCGCCGAGGAGGCTGCGCGCCAGGTCGTGCCGACCGTGTTGCAGACCGAGTCGCCTGCCTATTTCGGGGTGGCGGACCTGCCCAAGGAGCGCTACCTCAGCCAGGAGTATCACGACCGCGAGGTCGAGAAGATGTGGCGCAAGGTGTGGCAGATGGCGTGCCGCGAAGAGGACATCCCCAACGTCGGGGACACCATCGTCTACGACATCGCCGACGACTCAATCGTCGTCGTCCGGGTCACCCCGGAACAGATCAAGGCCTATCACAACAGCTGCCTGCACCGGGGCACCCAGCTGGCCCGCGGCCAGACCAGTGTCGCCAGCTTGACCTGCCAATTCCATGGCTGGTCCTGGAATCTGGACGGCACCATGAGGAATCTGCCGTGCCAGTGGGACTTCCCCCAAGTCGACAAGGGAAAGCTGACGCTACCCGAGGTCAAGGTCGACACCTGGGATGGCTGGGTGTTCGTCAACCTGGACCCGGAGTCCGGCACGCTGGCGGAGTACCTGGGCGAGGTAATGCCCGCGCATTTTGAGCAGATGCCGCTGAAGAGCCGGTTCAAGGCCGCCCACGTGCAGGCCCGGGTGCCGGCGAACTGGAAGGCCACCATGGAGGCCTTCATCGAGAGCTACCACGTGTTCATGACGCACCCGCAGATCGTGTTGTTCACCGGTGATCACAACACCCAGTACGACGTCTTTGACGAGCACAGCAACCGGATGATCACGCTCATCGGGGTGCCCAGCCCCAGTCTCGGTGACAGTGTGGATGATCAGGAGGTCGTGGACAGTCTGGTCGTTGACTTCCTGCAAAGCAGCGAGCCCACCGAGATCGGTGCGACACGGACCGCCCGCGACGTGGCCGCGAACGCACACCGAGTGGAGTTCAGCAAGCTCTACGGCGTGGACATGAGCAAGATGTCCAATTCCGAGGCTATCGACGCGATCGAGTACGCGCTCTTCCCGAACTTCATCCCGTGGGCCGGCGACGGGTTCCCGATCGTCTACCGCTTCCGACCCGACGACAACAACCCGCAGTCGTGCATTGTCGACGTGATGCTGATGGGGCTCTACCCGGACGGCGTCGACCCGCCGACCGCGAAGATTCACTGGCTGGACAACGCTCCCGGGTCGGACTCGCCGGACTGGACCGGGGCACCCGAGCTCGGCGCGCTCGGCGCGATCCTGAACCAGGACATGGGCAACCTGTCGCGGGTGCAGCGCGGCCTGCGGGCCAGCCGCAAACCGGGAGTGACGTTTTCGGCGTACCAGGAGTGCCGGATCCGGCACTTCGCTTCGATCCTCGACCGCTACCTGGAGGCCTGACGATGACTGCCGTCGACCAGTACGACCCCAGTTCGTACGACCCGCGTTCACCCGAGGTCAAGCAGAACATCGAGGACCACTTCGAGCACCTGCGCAAGGCCTGTCCAGTGCACCACCACGTGTTCGATGAGGCCGAGCTGAAGGAACTGAACGACAACCCGTTCGTGACCGGCCCGGTCACCGATCTGTACTCGTTCCTGAAGTACTCCGACGTCGAAAAGATCCTGCACAGCCCCGATGATTTCCTGTCCATCGAAGGCGCCGGGCCGGAGCGGATGACTCCCGTCGCTGGTACCGGAATGCTGGTGTGGTCCGACGGTGAACCGCACAACCGCAGCCGCAAGATCTGCCGTCCCGCCTTCGCGCCGAAGAACATCGCGGCGCTGGCGCCGATGCTTCAGACCCGCATCGACGAGCTGATCGACGGGTTGGCGGACAAAGGTCAGATGGACCTGATGTCGGACTTCGCGCTTCCGGTGACCAGCAGCATGATCGCGCACCTCGTAGGCCTACCGGTCGAGCGCAGCGCGGACGTGCTGGAGATGGGCTTCGCCATCATCGCGACGTTCGGTGGTGACGACGCGGCCTACCAGAAAGGCACCTGGGCGCTGGGGGAAATCAGCGCGTTCCTCGCCGAGGTCGGCCCGGAACGAGTGGCCGCTGCGGCCAGAGGTGAGGAGCTGCACGACGCGGTCACCCACATCTTGACCACGCCCGCCGACGACGGCTCCTACTTCACCCACGAAGAAGCCGTCGTCGCCGTGTCCCAGTTCTTCGGCGCCGGCATCGAGTCCAGCGCCACAGCGATGTGCAACGGCATCTACCTGCTGTGCACCAATCCCGGCGAGCGCCGCAAGCTAGAGGAGAATCCGCAGCTGATCGGTACTGCGGTCGAAGAGATCCTGCGCTACATGGCGCCGATCGAAGGCACCTGCCGCACCACGGCCAGAGCCATGGAGTTCGCGGGGCACAGCTTCGAGGCCGGCCAGAAGATCCGCCCCGTGTACGCCTCAGCCAACATGGACGAGGACGTCTTCGACGACCCGAAAACCTTCCGCATCGACCGGGAACGCTCCGAGTTGAGGCAACACGTGACGTTCGGACTCGGCGTGCACAACTGTCTGGGCTCCGCACTGGCCCGCCAGGAATTGAAGCTGGCCATCAACACTCTGCTGCGCAGAATCCCGACCCTCCAACTCGACCCAACCCGCAGACCCACCCGCAACACGATCTTCCTGGTACACGGCTTCAACAGCCTGCCCCTCATCTGGGAGCCCGACAGTGTGCTCCCCAGCGCTGCCATGTCGCCGACAGTGCCCGAAGTCACTCAACTCGAACCGCACTGACGCCGGTGATCCAACAACACCCTCACGCTCTTAGCCCGACGCGAGGTGCATTGACGCGATGTAGCCGAAGGTGGCACCTGCCGCAATCGATGCGCCGGGTCCCGGGTAGGCACGGCCCATTACGGTGGCCGAACAGGTCCCGGCGGCATAGGCACCAGCGATGACGCGCCCGTCGGTCGCGAGCAATCGGGCGTGTTCGTCGGTCAAGAGCCCGCCAGTGGTGCCGACGTCACCGGGATAGCACGGAACGGCGTAGAACGGTGCCGCGCTGATCTGCCCGAGGGCCGGGTTGGGCGTGACCCGGGGGTCGGCAAGGTAACGGTCGTAAGTGCTCTCACCCCGATGGAAGTCCAGGTCAACGCCACGAGCCGCCATTTCGTTGAACCGCGCCACCGTGGCGCTGAGACCTTCGGCGTCGATCCCGCAAGCAACCGCAAGACCGTGGAGCGTGTCAGCCTTGCGCACGTAACCCTGTCGGATCAGCGCCTTGGGGGTAACCCGAGGGAATATGTCGCCCAGGCTGTAGCGGTTGCGGTGTCGGGAGTCGATCACCAGCCAACTCGGTATGGCCGGCACCTCCGGGTCACGCCGGTAGATGGCCTGGCCAAATCGGCTGTAGTCGACGGACTCGTTGACGAACCGTTGGCCGCTGGAATCAACCACAATGCTGTGCGGTAGGCAACGGTCGTACAGATGCATTTCGCGGTCGCCGTCCGGGCGGACCGAGGTGCCCATCCAGATCGCTTCGTCCATCAGGTCGATCGCCCCCCCGACAGCTTGGCCCGCGAGAATGCCATCCCCCATGTCGCCGGGTCCGGCTAGTGTCCACGCCGTACTGGCCGGCGACCTGCCGTACTGCTTGCGCATCACGTCGTTGTGGCTGAACCCGCCACTGGCCAGGAGTACCGCGTTCGAGCGCACGACTTGGCGTGAACCGTCGGGCATGGCAAGCACGGCACCGGTCACCGCGCCCCTGGAGGTGGTCAACTCGGTCAACGCCACGTTGGTGTGGACCGGAATTCCGCGTTCAACGAGGGCAAGTAGGAGCGTGCCCATCAGCGAAGCGCCGAGGGAGTCGGGACGTTGGCCACGCAGTCGACCGACGACCGCGCGTCCAGCGACGCGTGCCGCGGTCAGCGCCCCCCGACGGGTCCGGGTCGCGACGTTGGCGCCGGCTACTTCTTCCATGTGGATCGGAACGCCGGGAAACAGATCGCGTTGGCGCAACAGATTTCGCCAGGGGCCAAGGCGATTGAGGTCGAACGTCGCCATTCGGACCGAGCGGCCTTCGGGCATTCCACCGGGCTCTTCCGGGTAGTAATCGCTGTAACCCGCGCACCGGTAAAGCTCAAGTCCCCGCGTACGCAGGAAGCTGATCATCGCAGGCCCCTGCTCGAGGAAGGCGGCGCGGCGTTGAGGGGATGACGGTGCTGACGGCTCACCCAGCACCGCCTCCAAGTAGGTCCGAGCGAGTCCTGCGGAGTCGGCAACGCCGTTTTCGCGCTGCAAGGGGTTGTTAGGCACCCACATCAGCCCACCGGACATCGCGCTGTTGCCGCCGACCCGATCGGTCTTCTCCACCACGACCGGGTGCAGTCCTCGAGCGTGCGCGGCCAGGGCGGCGACCGCGCCGGCGACTCCCGACCCGATCACCAGCAGATCCGCCTCCGACGGAACGGGTTGATCGCCGGGCTTGACCGTCGAGTTCATCGAGCTGTGCTCATCCTTGAATATCTTCCGCTAGCTTTCAGCGGAAAGTCAGCGACCACCGATGTCAAAGACTACAGCTCGAGAAATACCTAGAGAAGGCGGAAGACGCCGTTATGATGCCGTTGCTATCTTCATGCCACGACCCACGACCGCAGGGCAGGGTGTCATTCTGAAGCCTGCCGCGATTCCAGGGCTCTGTCTGAGCCCAGTTCAATCCGCCGGGTGGACAGGGCGCGATACATGTAGGTGGTTAGCTCTCGAATGATGCGCGCCCGGGTCGGATGCTTAGGTCCCTGTTCGAAGAGCATATTGTCATGGAGGACCAGGCCCATCACCATCGCGAACGAGCATCGCAGCGTCACCGGGATATCGATGTCGTGAAATTCGAGCTGCGCCGACGTCCGCCGAGCCCAGTCGTCCATCGCTCGAAGCTCGCGGCTCACAATCGATTCCTCGCCGGAGCGCCCGATTTCACCCGCATCGAAATACTCCGCACACGTGAACGCCAAGATCAGGTTTCGGTTCGCCGATAGCGCGTCGTACAGGCCCACCACGAAATTCCGCACGACCTCTTCACCGGTCTGCGGTTCAAGGTTGTTGCGAGTCCATTGAGTCATGAAATCGGTCATGAACTCGTGGTAAGGCTTGACGACGGCCGCTTCGAAGAGTTTCGGCTTCGACCCGAAATGCCGATAGATCGTGGGTTCGTTGACGCCCGCCTCCAAGGCGATGTCACGTGTGGTGGTCGCTTGATAGCCCCGGCTCGCGAAGAGATCACGAGCGGCATCTGTGATTAGTTCCCGCAGCACTAGCGAGGAACGGCGCTTCTTCGATCTTGTCCGCGTGAGCGGCTCCGATGCTCCTTCTCCGGAGGGAGCTGCAGTCATGACCTCAGTGTACGGTGGCATCGCCCGCCGTTCTGGCCAAAGACGTCGCACGCCCTCGGCGTCGGCATCGTCGAGGGAGCACACCCGAGAGCTGACTTGCGGAGAGAGCAACTGCTCTCAACCCGGCCCGCGGTCTCGGATGCAAATCTAGTATCGCTAGCGGGCCCCGCGCTGGCCGGACAGGAGAGCCAACGATGATTCGTCCTGAGGACGACCGGTTGCACCGGGGTTCAGTCGACCCATATTGGAACGAGAGCGCCTGGTTCGGATTCACCGCACCGGAGCGCACGCTGACCGGCTGGGTGTACTTCTACCATCGGCCGAACATGCAATACTCGGTCGGCGGGGTCGCCCTCTGGGACCCGTCTGGGGAGAACACCTGGGACTGCCTGTATTACGACTGGGGCAACCCGGCGGCGCTCCCGGCCGACGCTGAGATGTTCGACTTCACCTTGGACAACGGGCTCAGCGTGCGTTCTGCCAAGCCGCAGGAATCGTTCGCGCTCGACTTCCGCGCCGAGGGCTGCACCCTGGAGCTGAACTGGGACGCGGTAGCACCGCCGCAGTCCGCTGCTCCGATCGGGGCCGGTTTGCCACAGGGTTCCGACGAGTGGGGCAAGGGCCACTACAACCAGCCGGGCCGGATGCGAGGCACGGTGCAGCTGCCTGGAGAGCGGCTGGACATCGACTGTTTCTACGCCCGCGACCACTCGTGGGGGCCTCGGCAGTACAAAAGCAACCCGCGCGGCAACTTCGGCTCGGCGGTCGCATCCGAGGGCAGCGGATTCTGCGTTCTCGCCGTGAGCGACCAGCCGCCAGCGTCCGATCCATGTGTGCGCGTGGACGACCCGATCCTCTTCGGTTGGTACCTACGTGACGGAGTACCCAGCCGGCTGACCTCGGCCCGGCGCAGGGTCACCGAGCGGGGCGTGGACGGCCGACCGCTGCGCGTGGAGGTGCACGGGAACGACGAGCTGGGCCGCGAGCTGCACGCGGTGGGCACCTGCCGGAATACGCTGCGCTGGCACGGCTACGGCTTCATGTACATGTATTGGTGCTACACCGAGTGGGAGTTCGACGGTCAGCTCGTGGTCGGTGAAGAGCAAGATTTCTTCCCGGTGCAGCAGGCCCGCCGTCTCCTCCGATCGCTGCCCGGCTATCCGGTTTCCGCTGCGTCGATGTGAAAGCTGGGCGAGGCGGAAGCGGTCAAGATCCCCGACCCGGACGACCGGGCTTACACACGTTGAAGTAGCTAGCGGTCGCTTGCTAATTTCGCCTTTTGGGCCCTAGTCTGGGACGAGGTCGTCCGCCGGACCTGCTCTGAACTGCGATGACACCTCTGCCGAAGGGGCTTTACGATGACCGCTTCGATGCTCCGGCCCCAGGTCAGCGGCGCATGACGGGTGCTAGAACGGACGCCGGGGAGAGCTGGGACGTATTGAACGATCCGAGTGACCCCGGGCTGCACTGGACCACCGGCAACATCGGCGAGGCGGTACCGGGGGTGCAAACTCCGCTGAGCTGGAGCCTGTGGGGGCCCACCATCGAGGCCGGCATGCGATTGAGCATGCGCGATATGGGCGCGTTCAGCCGCGCCGAGTCGACACTGCCACCGAAGGGGCGCCAACTCTGCCAGGTGTTTTACGGCCGCGGAGCACTCTCGGTAGAGCTGCTGGCTCGCCTCGGTGACCGGATGCCGGGCACCACCGGCCAACAGGTGGCCACCGGCGTCTACGGCGACGCCCCCGACACCATCGACTATCGCCCGACGATCAGGCGCTATCCGGCGGTCGGGGTCGCGGTGCCGTATCAGATGTTGCGGATTGCCGGTCGACTGCGCGCGGCGCGGGCGGTCAGCGAAGAGTTCTGGCCACGCCAGACGCGCCGGGTCGGCGCACTCGGCCTGCCCGCAACTCTCGGGGTGTTCGCCGAGGCGGCCGCGCAATTCCGCTGGTGTGTCTACCTGCAATCGATGGCGCTGTTCTGCGCGGTGCAGCCGATGTACGACGCACTCACCGCGCTGACCGCTCGCACTGGCATCGGCGAGCCGACCGCGCTGGCCGGAGGGTATGGCGGCGTACCGGAGACCGAGGTGGTCGCCGACCTGTGGCGTACCTCGCGCGGCGAGATCGAGCTGGCCGAGGTAGTGCGCAAGCATGGGTTCCACGGGCCGTCCGAGGGTGAACTGTCCGGGCGTGTATGGCGGGAGGATGACACCCCACTGCGACGGTTGGCCTCCGACTACGCGGCACGGCCCGATGACGCCGACCCCCGACTGCGCGACCGCGAACGGCAGGCGGAGCGGCTCCGGTTGGAGAAGGAGCTGGTGGCGGCGGTGCCAGCAGTGCAGCGGCCGCTGGTGAAGCTGCTGCTGCGCCGCGCCGAAGTCAGCATCCCGTTACGCGGGGTGTCCAAAACGGCGTTTTTGCAGGCCTTCGACGTCGTGCGGGCGTGCGCCCGGCAGGCCGGCATGCTCCTGGCCGATGCCGACGTACTGGCCGACCCGGAGGACGTCTTCTTCCTCACCGACGCCGAGCTGCTCGGCCGTCCCACCGCGGACGTCCAGGAGGTGGTCGCCCTCCGCCGGGAGCGGCACTCGCACTACAAGACCTTGCGCCTGCCCGAGGCATGGGTGGGCGTGCCCACCCCGATCGTCGAGCAGCCGGTCAGCACCGCCAGGGCGCGGTCGGTCACCGGGGTTGGAGTAAGCCCCGGGGTGGTTGAGGGGCTCGCCAGGGTGATCACCGATCCGGCGTTCGATGAGGTCGAGCCCAACGAAATCCTGGTGTCCCCGACCACCGACCCGAGTTGGTCGTCGATCATGTTCATCTCTGCGGCGCTGGTGGTGGATATCGGCGGGGCGCTGAGCCACGCCGCCGTGGTTGCCCGAGAGTTGGGCATTCCGTGCGTGGTCAACACTCGCGACGGCAGTCGGCTGTTGCGCACCGGCGACCTGATCCGGGTGGACGGCGGGACCGGCACCGTGGAGCTGCTGAAACCACTCGAGTCGTAGCGGGTTGGTCGCCCTCGTGGTTCATTGCCAGGACCGGAAAGTCGCCTCAGCCGACGCGGCGGCGCGCTTCGGCGATGCGGAATTCGCGGGGGTTATCTTGATTTCCATGAATTCGGCGTCCCTGGCCGCCGCCAATCGGCGCGGAGTAGATGCCCGCACCTCCACCACTCCGCGGCAAGTGGATGGCTAAGTGAGCCGGACAGTGTCGGTCGAGCCCGCCGGAGTCGTGATCGAACTCGAGCCCGGGGAGAATTTGTTGCGCGCCGCCCAACGGTGCGGCTACCGATGGCCGACCGTCTGCAACGGCAACGCTGAATGTGGCGTCTGTGTGGCTCAGGTTGTTAGTGGCTTCGAAAACTGTTCCGAAATAGCAAGTCTCGAACGGGAACGAATTGTCGCTCTCAACAAGCCCGTCGACGGCAAGGCCCGGCTGGCGTGCCAGCTACAGATCAAAGGCCCGATCACCGTTCATCGGCGCGGCGTACGGCTGCGAGCCGCAGCGGACGTCGACCAAACAGATGCTTGATCTCTGCCACCGAAAGTCCATGCCGCCCGTGCAGCGACTGCGCTCGCACCAGTTGAGGAGTTGTTGTGAGCGTTGCCTGCGATGAGTTCGACCCGCTGATGCCCTCGACGCGGGCCGTCCATCACTGGACGACCGCCAACCTCGGCGAGGCTGCTCCTGGTGTGCTCACCCCGCTCGGCACGGCCCTGTGGGGAGCCACGGCCGAGCGCGCGGCCCGGAGGGCACCGTGGATGGTCGGAATGATGCACGATGCCGAGCTGAAGTTACCGGCAGATCCCGCCGACTGGTACCTGCGCGTGTTCTACGGACGACTGTCGTGCCAGGTCGAGTACATGGCCGCGATGGGTGATCGCGTGCCCGGCACGACGGGGCAGGACGCGGTCCGCTCACTATTTGGCGAGGCGCCCCCAGATATGACGTTCAACCCGACGCGGCGTTACTACGCGTCGATCGCGTGGCGCCTGCCCCGCATGTTCCTGCGGTTCCCCGCCACGCTGGGCAGGCTGGCTTCCGAAACGGACATGTGGTGGCGGGACTCGGTGGCGCGCGTGGACGCGATGACCCGGGACGACGCACTCAGGGTGTTCTCCGAGGCGGTGCGCCGTTTCGAGCGCACCAGCTGTCTCCAGATGGTCGGCACGTTGTGCAGCGTCCAGCCGCTCTACGATGCCGTCGAACGGCTGATCGCCCGGACCGGGGTCGGTGACATCGGTGTTCTCAGCGGCACCGGTGGCGCCGAAATGGCCGTCATCGCTGACATCTGGAAAGCATCGCGGCACCAGACAACGATCGAGCAGGTGGTCGCAAACCACGGCTTCCACGGTCCGGGCGAAGGTGAGATCTCCAGCGTGGTGTGGCGCGAGGATGACACGCCACTGCGCGATCTGATCGCCCGCTACGCCGAGCGGCCTGAGAGCGAGAGCCCGATCGCCCGAGAGCGTGCGCGAACCGAGGAGCTGGCCCGAATGCAGGCCGCCTTGGTGGCGGCACTGCCACATCATGCGCGTCCAGGGGCCAAGCTCATACTGCGTTTGGCGGCCCGGCGGATCCCGCTGCGTGGCGTCGGCAAACGCGCATTCCTGCAATCAATCGATGCGGCCCGCGCCTCCGCCCGTCGTGTGGGGGATCTGCTCGTGGAGGCCGGGCGCGTTCGGGACGCCTCGGACGTATTTCTGCTCACCGGTGAGGAGTTGCTGGCGGCGCCGCCCACCGATCTCGAGGACCTGATCGAGCGGCGGCGGCTGACGCGGGCAAGGTACCAGGCGCTCAGGCTGACGAGCACCCACTGGGTGGGCCTGCCCGGGACCGAGCCAGCTGGCGCCGCGGGCCCGACCGGCACTGACGGCGTGATCAACGGCGTCGGCGTGTCCGGTGGTGTGGTCGAGGGGACGGCGCGCGTCGTCACCGATCCGTCGTTCGCCGAGGTCGAACCCGACGAGGTTCTCATCGCACAGACCACCGATCCCAGCTGGTCGTCGATTATGTTCATCTCCTCGGCGCTGGTTGTCGACATTGGGGGCGCGCTCAGTCACGCGGCCGTGGTCGCACGCGAGCTGGGGATTCCGTGCGTCGTCAGCACGGGTCATGGGACGAAGCTGATCAAGACCGGAGACCGGGTGCGGGTCGACGGCTCCACAGGAAAGGTCGAGATCCTGGCCCACGGGCCCGCCCGCTGAGCGGGCGATGAGCCCGCCCCGGTCGTCCTGGTGTACCGCCCGCCGTCACGCGGTTGCGTACGTAACCGGCTGCTCGGCCTCGTGCGTCTCATCCAGCAGCGAGCGACGAATCAGGTAGAACATCGATACGAACCAGCCGCAGAACACCGTGAGCGGTATCCAGAATCCCAGCACGCCGTTCCACGCGAAGGGTCCGGTCTTGAAGAAAAACAGTGCTTGATCTGGGAGGAACGCGATAAAGGTCATGATGCTCTGGTAGCCGAACCATCGTGGGAACACCGGGTGTGCGCTCTTGTCGTTGAATGCCACGACGACCACGACGACGAACATCGGCATGATGAGCGACAGAGCGCCGAGGAATTGGAGCCAGGCGATGTCGTTGAGCATCCGGGTCGTATCTGCCGAGCGCTCGGTGGTTCGCCAGGTGGCGGCGATCCACCACAGCGGGGGGTAGAAGGTCAACAGGGCGTTGGAGTAGCCGGCCATGGTCATGGTGCGGGTCAGTGGTCCGGTGCGGCCTTCGAACCGGGCGACGTAGTCGGCCATCGTCGATGTGAAGGGAATGAATACGGCCGCGCCCCACATCACAATGACCATGCCGAGGCGGATGCCGACGACGTCCTGCCGGAAGAAGCCGGCGATCTCCTCGGCCCCCGCCGAGGGTTTGTGCAACGGGAAGAACCCGCCGACCACCCACCAGCCGAGCAGCAGCAGCGCGATATAGCCGATGCCGCACCAGGCGCCGAACAGATTGGTCTTCCGGATAACGGTTTCATGCATGGGTCGGCTCCTTTTCCATCAATACCTGACGGAGATCCGGCGTCCAATGATGCGTGGTATGGAAGACGGGCAGGATTCCCGGCGCGGCGTTCACCACGTATGGAATTGCCTGCAGGCACGGCGCCGCGACCGCGTGGTAGCTGGCTTCGAAATTTGGGTTCCCGGGAATCGCGTAGCGTTCACCGGTCTCGAGATCCGCCTTCAAGTCGATCACCGTCCGAATGCTGGGCCGCCCTTCGACGGACAGCACCCAGCCGGTGACGTCCTCCTTTACATGGCTGGGAACGGCCTTGCCGCCCGCGTGCCAGTTGTATTCGATTTGGAAGAACGGCTGGTCGCCAAGTTTGTCGAGGTAGCCGCTCCACCGTGTGGTGTAGCAGCACACCGTGCCTTTCTCGACCAGCAGCCCCGAGGGCGTTTGGATGTCTTCGGGCGCAACGGGAAAGATGCGCTCGACGGTGCGCCGGTCATAGGTGACGCCCATCATCTCGGCCCAGGCGTAGGTGACCATCTTGCCGTAGTTGTCGCCGAACGACAGGCTGTCGGCGTTGGCTTCGACTTGTTCCCTGGGCTGGCCGAAACCGATCACCCGCAAGGTGTCGATGCCAAACGCGCCGACATCCCAGTTTTCCTGGATCTGCGCGTGGCGGATGTCGGTGCACATGCTCGTCAACGCGGGCAGCACTCGGTCGCAAACCGTGTCGGGGTCCACGCCGGTGGCGTGGAAGACCGACCGCCCTTTTCGGCAGGCCGCTTCCAGACGATCTATGAAGGCCTGATCCCTGACGGCTTCCAAATGTTGGTACGGCAGGGTCGTGATGACATTCTTGCCCGCTTCGAGCAGCGCAATGATCTCGTCATCGGTGTGGTAGATCCCCATGTCCAGGGCGCTGTAGACGACGGCATCGCAGTCGATGCTCATGACGGCGGCCACGTCGGTGCTGACCGTGACACCGATCTCGCCGATGCCGATCAGCACGCCCGCGTCGACGCCGTGCTTGTTCTCGCTGTAGGCGCGCACGCCCACCAGCCTCAGAGCCGGGTTGAGCGTGCATTCCCTGATGCAGATCGCGCCAAGGCGACCGGGGCCCCAGACAATAACCCGAAACGGGTCTCGCATCTTTCCCCTATTCCCCATTAACGTTAGGCGGCACAAGCCTATGGTTGGGCCGGAGGACTGAGAATGGCGAATCCGGTCAGGATGCGGACCAACCAGGACGATTACAGCGGGCCGGCCACCGGCGAGCTCACCCGGCTCCGGCCGGCCAAGATCAACTTCTACCTCAAGGTCATGCTGCAGCAGGGATATCCCGGCGAGCAGGTACTGGCCGGCACCGGCATCGGCGTGCGGGATCTTGCTGACCCGCTGTATCTGGTGGAGATTTCGAAGTACATCCGGATCATTTCCAATATCAACCGCCTGTCCGGATCTGCCTCCCTGGCCTTCACGCTCGGCGAGCAGTTGACCCTCGGTGACCTCGGAATCCTCGGTTACAGCGTGATGACCTGCGAAACTTCAGACGAAGCGACGCGGCTGTGGCATCAGTACAACCCGGTCTTTTTCGGCAATCTGATTGCGATGGATTTCGCGCCCGTCGGCGATCAGTTGTTGCTGACTTATCTTCCCTATCCGCATATTCGTTCCGACCTGCTGCAGTTCCTGATCGAAGAGAAGATTGCCTGCGACATGGCCTTGCAGCGGCTGATCGGCATCAGGAAGTTCCCCGTTGAGCGACTGGCGCTGACCTACCCGGAGCCCGCGCATCTGCACCGTTACCGGGAACTGATGGATTGTCCGATACGGTTCTCCGCCGTCCGCAGCACCATGTTGCTCACCACCAACGCCATGAGCATTCCGCTGCGCGGTCATGACCCGGAAACGCACCAGCTTTGTCTGAAGCACCTGACGGACGTATTCAACAGCGTCAAGGCCGGCTCCATGGTCTCGCACAAGGTCCGGGCCATCCTTTACCAGAACCTGCACCGCCACTTGAGCATTGCCGATGTCGCCGAACGGCTGCACTGCACCGCCAGGACGCTGAACCGCAAGCTCGAAAAAGAAGCACTCAACTTCAGCGAGGTCAACATCGCCATCCGGCTGGAAGCGATTCAGAATCTACTCGCGACAACGGATCTGGAGATTAGGCAAATCGCTCATCGCGTCGGCTTTTCCGACGAACGCAGCCTGAGGCGCTTCTTCAAGGCCCACATCGGCAGGACCATTCAGCAGTTCAGGAAAGAGACGCTCGGGGATGGAATGAGCCTCGCCAGTCGGTAGCTGAGACGATCGCTGACCTCAACTCGTTCGATGCGACAGGGCTTTAACCGGTCAGAAGCGTTGTGTGTCAGTGCTACTGCGGCCCGTGCGCCGTCTGGACGGGTTGGCGCTGGACCACCTCGACGATCCCCGACGAGCCGTCGACACGAACGATGTCACCGTCACGAAGATCGCGGGTCCCCGATCGGGTGCCCGCCACGCACGGCACCCCGAGTTCGCGCGCCACGATCGCCCCGTGCGAGCCTGCGGCACCGATGTCGATGACCAGTGCGCCGGCAAGCGTCATGAGCGATACCCAGCCCGGATCGGTTGTCGGGCAGACCAGGATGTCACCGTTATCGATGGTGACGTCGTCGGCGGCGTCGCGCACGATACGCACACGCCCCTGCACAGTGCCGGGACTGACCCCGAGACCCCGCACCGTCGTCACGTCCGCGGTGGGCGACTCCGGCCGTGAACCGACGACCGGCTCACCCTCCCATGTCTCCGGGAAGTCTTCGGTCAGGAACGCCGCGTGCAATTCTTTGCGTGCGTCGATCGTCGCCGCGACGTGGCGGCCGTTCCACTCGGCGATTTCATCGCAATACAAATGGAATACATCGTCGACGTCACTGGTGATCCGTGCGGCGACCATCTCAGCGCCAACCACGCGAGCGGCGGCCCGGCCGACATCCACTGTTCGCAGCATCGACGTCTTGGTCCCCTCGATACTGCGCGCGGCTATCGGCGCCAGGTGAACCGCCAAGCGCGCCAACGGCCTTCGATGTACGGGCAACTGGGCGAGAACGGCCTCGACAGTTCGACGCCGATCGGCAACCATCCGGGCGCGGCGTTCGGCCGGTGGCTCCGCAGTGGCGAGAGCATCGAGCAAGCGCTCAACTGGCCGGCGGTCCTCGCGCCAGACACGGGCAGCCGGATCCCCCGAATTCGGTCCTTGATACCCGTGGTCGGCGATGAACCGGTCCAGGGACTTGCGACCCGTAGCCACGTGAAACAAGTCATCCGCGATGCGGGCTTCTTCGGTCGCCGCTGCGCCGCCCAGCAGCGTACCCACGATTTCAGGCCGCCCGACGAAGTCCGCGACCGCGGCCAGCTGGGCGGACACGGCTTGACCGAACACCCGCATCCAGATCTGCAGTCGCAGTGTCGTGATGAATTCTGCCAGTGCCGCGTGGGCAGTGCCGATGGGATCCAGGCCCTCTCGCAGGGAGTTGCCGTCGACGCAAGCGCGCCACCAAGCCTCGACCCTTGCGTGATGCTCACGCGCTTGCCGGCCGCCGGTGAACATCACCGCGGGGATGCGGGTCATCAGCGCCCCCATGCGTCCGGCAGGCGGATCCTCGACGATCCGGTCGCGTACCGAGCCCAGCAGATCGCGTTCGATGTCATCACCGGAAACTCCCGGTAAGGCACCGAAGATGCGCCGCGCCACATTGACGTTGCCGCTCAGCCGGCCATGGAAGGAGGCGACAATTCGTTCGCGCACCGGCAGTGGAAAGATCGACTCGCCGGCGTCGATCAACCCGAGATGGTGGAAGCCGCGCCGAAGACCAGACTCCACTCCGTACGCGTAGTAGCTCCAGGCAAACGGCTTCATGATCCCAGGCATCAATTCACCGGTGTTCACCCGCGTCCACAGCACACCATCCGCTGGAGGACACGTCAGACCTTGGTGGCTGCACCCCGCGCGGGCGTCGGACTCTGAAGGCGGAACAACCTTCATGCTCACGCTCCCTGAGGCCGCGGCAGCGTCGATTGACGTGCGCTGCGCTCAAGGAAGCCGACGCCGCGCTCGCCGTCCGCCGTCGTCAGGGCGACGATCCCTTCGACCATGACCATCGGGTCCGACGACACCTGCCAGTCGACGCCGTTGTAGTTGTCACCGTCCTCGGTGATGGTGATGGGCAGAGCATGAATAATACTGGCATTCAGTGTCATCGGGCCCGACGGCCCGTCTACCACCATCACGTTGTCTACCGGTGCACCGGTAGCGTCGCTGAGTCTGGGCGCCTCGAACTGGGTGATGGCTGTCGTGACACCGTCTTCCATGACCAAGCCGATCGGTTCAGCAGCGGTACGGTCGTCACGGAACACCGTGAAAGCATGAACCACCCACCGGGGCATCAGCGCGAT
The DNA here is from genome assembly GCF_035570115.1 of Mycobacterium sp. Classification (GTDB taxonomy): domain Bacteria; phylum Actinomycetota; class Actinomycetes; order Mycobacteriales; family Mycobacteriaceae; genus Mycobacterium. The sequence continues at coordinate 51,052 of NZ_DATMLH010000088.1, read as the reverse complement.
CATGAACCGGTGGCCGTGCCAGGCACCGAAAGTCCTAGCGCCGCTGGAGTGGTCCTTGAATCCGACGCCGTGAAGTGGATACTCGACGCCGTCCACCCATAATGTGCCTTCAGTGGTGGCGGCTTGTTGGATGTGCAGCATTGACGCGAAGTCCTGTTCGCGATCGGTGCTCGAGTACACATCCCAGACCGGTGCCGCGGCGGTAGCGGTCACCTGCCACCGTACTCCGGCTGTAGGTCCTGCACATCCACGCGAGGCTGCGCTGAGCGCGGCCGTGCTCGTCAGTTCGCATACTCCGTCAAACCTGGAGTGCCAACCACTTTCGCTGATTGTGAGGCTCAGGTTCTGCGAATCGAGACCGGCCGGACTCACGTTGCGGAACCAGAACCGGTCAACAGCCAACAAGCCATCTGGAAGGTACGCGGCGATATGCGCCCACCACATGTCAAGGTCTTTACGGAACCGCCCAGTGTGAATGTAGATACCCGCTCCGGCCTCTACGCTCCAGCAGCAATGCCATCGCGTCTCGCTCCACAGTGGCACGGTGAAGTCGGCATCCGCGTTCCGGTCCAAAGTAGCACCGGCGGAAAAGCTGCGGGGTCGCGAAGCCTGGCGCCTGTTCATTGAGCCCTTCGACCGCCGGTCATGAAGCTGGGCACGGGTAGGGCGTCGCGCCATCGCGGACATTGTTGTCGCACATGCCGTTTGTGAGGTAGGCAGGGTAGTGCTCCCAGGGGCCCGCGTACGGTGCAGCGAGCATAGCGGGCGCGAACGAGACAATCACCGTGAGCTGAATGAAGCCGATAACGGCAAGAAGGGAAACGAATCGGCTTCGGACCGTTCGGGTTTGATTCCGCTCCAAGAAGCTCTCGCCACGGTCGTTGCGGTGCATGCGAAGGGCAGTTACCGAAGCAGTGATGAGGGCGAACGTGAACGCCGTGGTCAGCGAATACCGGTTCGCATCTTGCAACCCCGGCGGCGCGAGCAGGTCGGGTCCTGAGGCGTACTTCCACAAGCCGAGATGAACTGCAGGCACTTCCATGACGAAGTCAAACACCGCACCAACCAGGCCAGCCCAGGCGACGGTATGCCACACACTCCAACTGCCGACGCGTGGACGGACCTTGCTTATCACCCATGCCGCGAGCAGCGCCGCGACGAGGACATCGACGTAGAGAAGGGGAACGATCAAGGGTTCTGGCGTGTTTCCGCATTGCGTGTTCAGGACGCCGGGCATGTCGCCGCACCAGGCACGCACATTGACGAACTGCGAGCTGTAAAGAAATATCTGCTTGTAGAACATGAACGCGGGATCCAGCCAGGCCGATGACAAGAGCGCAACCGCGATCATTGCGTCTAGGGTGAACCTCTTCTGGCGCAGCGCATTCCGCGCGATGTATACGATCAGCGCGATCGTTATCGCGAGAAACACCAGCTCGAATACCCGGGCGGCAACCCACGATGTCGCGCCGGGATCGCGAAACCGAACGATGGACTCAACGTGGCCCCGCGCGAGCCACCGCACAAAAGTCGACGCCTGCCAAGCAAGAAGCACCGCACCTGCTACGGCGAAAAGCCACGTCAACGCGCCCCGCCGCCGATTGGGCAGGTGAACAAGACGATCGGGCTCCGAAGTAAGGGTCCGGGTGATCGTCATCGTTGGACTCCTATGCTCGTCGCTACACCTGACTGGTGGCAGCCTAAGCCAACGCGCATCACATTATCAACCGATCGTTCGAGGTTTTCTGTCGAAGGTTCAGGGCCGCGATCGACTCCCAGTCGCGCTGCGGCACCAGAGTTCCCCACCAAAGGCGGGACGGCGCGACCAACTGGTTTGGCCCTCATCCTCAACTGATCGGTCGACATTCTCGGGAACTCATACTGCGAGGCCCGAACCTACGTAGTCGCGAAGGCTTTGCATGGTCTCTGCGAGCAGATTGACATTGGCGACCGCGTCGCTGAAGTCACCAGTAGTGACGAGCTGGCCATAATTCGCGACGAGAACGTGGGTCATTCCGGCATCGATGTACGGTGCGATCATGTTCGCAATCGTCTTCGGACTGCCGGTGAACTTGGATTGCGCCACGATCTCGGGCGGGACCGACTGGGCGATTCGGACCGCGTCCTCGCGTGACCACTCCATAGGAATCAGGTCGCGGGCATAGTGGAATTCGTCGCCGAACGGGTGCGGTGGGTTATCCGGGTTCCACTGGTGCCATGACGCTCCGCTCGGCATCATCACCGCTGCGTCCCAACGCAATGCGAGGTTGTCGCACAGCGCTTCGGCCGCCGCGTCGGTTTCCTCCATGACACACAAGAACATGCCCATGAGAATCTGAGCATCGGGGTCCCGGCCGGCCCGCTCGGCGAACTCGCGCAGCTCTTGGCGGCGGCCGGCGAACCATTCAGCGTCTCCACATGCCGGAAAATAAGACGCCCACCCGTCAGCGTGGGTGCCGGCGATCTCGATGGAACGCCCCGGGCCGCCGAGCACGACGATCGGAGGCGGCTGGCCGACGTTGTACGGATTGAGGCTCAGGATGGCGTCTTCCAACTTCCAGATTGGTCCGTCATAGGACACGGGATCGTGGCTCGCCCAGAGCTTCTTGATGATCTTTATCGACTCCTGCAGATGAGTGAAGGGCCTCCGACGCTCCAAGCCATACGGGCGAAACTGTTTGGTCTCGCCGGCGCCCATGCACAACATGAACCGGCCTTTGCTCATATGGTCAACGCTCAACGCCAGCTGAGCCAAGTTCGCAGGTCTACGGCGAAGCGCATCGCTGACACACGAGAGCTGCACTTTCTCCGTGACGACGGCCGCCGATCCGGCAAGCACCCAGGGATCCATCCAACAGTCGATGTCAAAATTGGCCGCGGCCTTGACCAACTCGGGTACCCACATCGAGCGCGGGATCGTCAGGTTCAACTGGTCGAAGAAAATCGAGAAATCGATACCTGTCGCGTCGGCCATCTGAGCCCCGGTCAGCACGTTGTCGGCCGGGGGAAAGTACACGCCCGCGTTGCCGAGCTTCACCTTGGCCATCCGAACACTCCCGTTCTCCTCGAGGAACACCTGGCACAACAAGATGTCGCCGAGCGCTACGACCACCCCCGCCCGACGCCTCCGGTCGTTCGGAACAAGTGCGGGCGGGGCGGACGGTCCATCCGGACACCACGGCAGGTCGTAACGTAACCCGCGTTACGCCAGTCTGTCAATCGTTCGGTTGAAAGAGCCGCGCTCGGTCAATGACAGCGGACCGCTTGCGCGATACTGCCCTGATCCAAGGCACTTTGACCATCACGGCTACTCCCGCGGCCTAGGATCAGCGAGCACTGAACGCACCCCATAAGAGGTCTTTTTGGACCGAATCCAACCGTACGTATGGTGCAGCTTCGTCGGTCACCGAGCAGCCTGAAACGGCGCGCGGCTGCCACCAGCAACGGTCGTACGTGCGGTTGAAATGAGGCCATCTGGCTAGCAACGCCTATCGGTCTGCGGTTGGCAAGAACAGCCGAATCACGCGCTCCATGTACACGTATATGCGTTAGGCAAAGGCAATTTCACTCTCCGGCGCCGGTCTCGCAGGAAATCTCAGGCAATCGCCGTAGCTCACAACCGAACGGCTGATAACCTTGGCTCTTTGCAAGGAAGGGACTACACACCATGGTGCATGTGGAATCGCCAACCACGACCACAACCCGCGCTGTCGTCAGCGCGGCATACGCAGCGGCCAGCAATTCCGATATGGCGGCAATCCTGGAGATTCTGGATCCCGACGTGGTTCTGCACGAACCGGCCAGCCTGCCCAACGCCGGTGTTCACCGCGGACTGCAGAATGTGTTGCGAGCGCTGGCGTACGTCTTCGAGGACTTCGACATGTCCCGGCTCACCGTCGATGAGCTCATCGTGGACGGCGAAAGGGCGGTTGGCCTGGTCAACCTCACCTTGCGTGGCCGCGAAATCCAGAGCAGCGTCGCCGAGGTGTGGCGAGTGCGCGGCGGCCGAGTGGTGGAGATTCGCCCGTACTACTTCGACACGGCCGCGATCTTGGGGCCGATCATTTGGTCCTGGAGGTGATTCCCTGGCATCGGAACCGCAGGGGTCGCGGCGCTCAGGTGCGGCTCAGCAGATCGCGGGCGATGGTTCGCACCTGGATCTCGTCGGTTCCGCCGTAGATCTGCAGGACTTTGGCGTCGCGGTACAACTGTTCGACGTGGTTCTCCGCCATGTAGCCATTGCCGCCGAACACCTGCACCGCCTCGCTCGTAACGTCCACTGCCGCTTGGGCCGCATAGAGTTTGACGGCCGACGCCTCGGCCATCGTCGGTCGGACGCCGGCGTCGGCCATCGCCATGTACTGCAACAACAGGTGTTCGGTATTGAGCCGCGCCACTTCCATTTTGGCCAGTTTGAGCTGGATAAGCTGATAGTCACCGATCGGCCTGCCGAACTGCACACGGTCGCGGGCATAGGCGACAGACAACTGCAGACAGCGCTCGATGATGCCCAACGCGGTCGCCGCGATGCTGGCCCGCTCCATGGCGAACGTAGAACTCGCGCCCGAGCTGCCCGATCCCTTCGCGGCATTCCGCGCTGGTCCCTTGAGTAACCGGTCTTCCCTGACCTGAACGTTCTCGAGGTGAAGCTCACCGGTCGGCGAGGAATGCTGACCCATCTTGCGCAGCGGCTTGCTCTGCAAGAGCCCGGGCATGCCACTGTCGAGGACGAAGGTCATGATGGGACGCTGCCGAGACGGTGTGTCGGACCCGTCGTCGAGCTTGCAGATGAACACCAGCGTGTCCGCGTAGGGGCCGTTGCTGATGTACGTCTTGCTGCCATTGAGGACCCATCCCCCGTCGACGGGACGTGCGCTGGAACGCATCCCGCCGAACGCGTCCGACCCGGACTCAGGCTCGGTGATCGCCCACGCGCCAACCTTTCTCAGCGTCAACAGGTCGGGAGCCCATCGCCGCTTCTGTTCATCGGACCCGTCCCGAAGGATCGCACCCGCAGTCAGGTCGATGCTGGTGCCGAGCGCGACCGCCAAACCGGGGCTGCACCGGGCGAACTCGACCAACGGGATCAGCTTTTCCGCCGCGTCACGAGGTGGCCGCGGACCACCCGACATTGTCGCCTCGAACCGCTCGATCGCGCTCTCGCCGACGCCGAACTCCTTGTAGAACTGACGCAGCACGTCGTACGGCGGCAAGCCCTCGAACTCCAGCGCCTCACGTTGTGGCACAACCACCGTCTCCACGAATTTGCGTACCGCCCGCCGGTACAACGTCTGTTCCTCGGTCCAGCGCAGCATGGCCGATCCCTTTCTCTCCTACTGGTGGTGGCGTCAGCTGGCGGACCAGCGCGGCGCGCTTCTCGGCAAAGGCGCGTGGGCCCGCCTTGCCGTCAGATCCGTTGCACGAGGGTTCCGGTGCCGAGCCCGCCGCCACAACACATCGTGACCAGCCCGTATTCGCCGTCGCTCCGAACCAATTCGTGCACAGTCTTGGCGACGAGGGCCGAGCCCGTTGCCCCCAGCGGATGACCCATCGCGATGGCGCCGCCGTTGGGATTCACGGTGGCCATGTCCGGCGACAACTCGCGTTCCCAGGCCAGCACAACCGAAGCGAACGCCTCGTTGATCTCCACGACATCGATATCGGACATGGCGAGCCGGTGAGCCTCGAGCAATTGGCGTGTGGCAGCGATGGGGCCGGTGAGCATCAGTACCGGGTCGGTACCCACCAGCGCCGTCCCGACCACCTTGGCCAGCGGGCTCAGACCTGCCGCAGCCTCCGCCGACATCAACAGCACCGCCGATGCCCCATCGGAGATCTGCGACGACGTCGCGGCGGTGTGCACGCCGTTCTCGCGGCCGGTGGGTTTGAGGGTGGCCAGCTTTGCCAGCGTCGTCTCCCGGACTCCCTCGTCGGCAGTGATGGTGCGCGTCTCGCCGGTGGGCTCTCGGTCATCGCCCAGTGCCGGCGCGTCGACATCGACAAGCTGTGTCGCGAATGCCCCCACGGCCTGCGCGGCCTTGGCGCGGTCTTGGGACAACTTGCCAAATGCGTCGGCGTCGCCGCGGGTGATCCCCCACCGTGCTGCTATCCGTTCGGCCCCCTCGAACTGGCTGGTGTACTCGTAGTGTTTCCAATAGTTGCGGGTGACGGGCTTACCCAGGTGACCGTCGCGGGGCACTGTCGAACCCATCTTCACGGTGCTCATCACCTCCACCCCGCACGCGAGAACCACATTGGCGGCGCCCGAGGAGATCAAGGCGTGAGCGAGATTCACCGCCTGTTGCGAGGAACCGCACTGAGTATCGATCGTGGTCGCCGGTGTCTGCATCGGTAATCCCGCCGTCAGCCAGGCTCCGCGACCCACGTTGAACGCCTGCATGCCGACTTGCCCGACACAGCCGGCCACCACCTGATCCACTGCCGTGGGGTCGAGCCCGGCGCGCTGCAGAACAGTCTGCTGCACCAGGCCGAGCAGCTCGACCGAGTGCATTCCTGCAAGTGCACCATCGCGCCTGCCGAACGGCGTCCGCACGGCCTCCACTACCACCACATCAGGCATGCGCACCTCCGGATCGACCAGTCAACATACTGTATGTATAGCATATGATATTGGCGGCTACAACACGGCGTCGAGGATCGGTAGATGAATTCAATTACGTTGCAGGAGTTTGATTTCCGCAGACCGACGACGCCATCGCGCGGCATCCCCGCGGAATGACGTGGCGCTTGGACGTCGACTATCGGTGCTCACGCCGGTGTGAGACCGATTGCCACCTCTTGGACGATCGTGGCGACGGGATCGCCACCGACGGTGCGGACTTCGCCATAAACCAATCCGCGGCCGCCGGCCAAGGCCGGGGAGCGGGATTCAATGAGCAGCCAGTCGCTGAGCACGGGACGCTGATGAAACCACATCGCGTGCTGGGTAGTTCCATACCGAATCCTGCGGTCGTTGCCCTGGCAGCCGTGCTCGAGGCAGATGGGCTCAAAGAAATAGATGTCGCTAACGAACGTCAGGACACACTCGTGGACGGCGACCGCGGCGGGCAGGTCCTCGAGCGCCCGGAACCACAGTCGCCGAACGACCCCGTGCTCCTGCGTCGACTCGTCGTGATAACGAATGTCGAAATCGGTCGCCCTGACCGCGCGCGCCCGATGCGGTAATCCCTTCGCCGGCAGGCCATCTGGCTTCTCCCCGGGGTCCCGTCGGCCGTGGGACCAACCGTCGCGGGGGGTGTGGAACGAAACTGTGCCCACCGCAACGGTCCGGCCATGCTGGGTCGCCGTCACCCGCCGCACCGCCGAGGAGCGACCATCGTGGGCGCGTTCCACGTGATAGTCGACGGGTAGCCCGCCATCGGCGGGCTGCAGGAAATGGATATCGAGGCCGCTCGTGGCGGGCGGACCCACGGTTGCGGCGCGGGCCGCCGCGAGCAGCCGGGCGGCCAACGTGCCGCCATACATCCGGCCGCCGAGCGGATCGCAGTCGCGGCCACGCCAGGTGAGGTCGGCGATCTGGTCCACCGCGAATCTGTCCAGGACGGTGGCACCGGCCTTGTCGGGCGCCGACAATTCCGAACTAGCCACGCGACTTCTCCGGCGCACTCGCGCCCTGCGGCAGGCCGCCTTTCGCGGCGTACTCCACGATGACGAGCGCCAGCCGCTGATACCGCTCCACCAACTGCTCGACAGTGATGTCACCATCGTTCCGATACCAGTTCGGGATAGCGTTCAGCGTCGCCAGCAGCGAGCGGCACGCGTCGTCGGGAAACGGCGTCGCAAAAGCCCCACGTTCGACGCCCGCCTGTATCAGCTCGGCGAACAGGTGCTGCACTTCGTCGCGCCTGGTTGCCAGGCGATCCGCGAATTGGGGCTCCAGATTACGGAATTCGCGGATGAAGAGCAGACTCTCGTTGGGCAGCAACGCGCGGTAGCGCACGGTCGCATCGACCAGGAGAAGGAAGGACGACACTGGATCGGCGCCCGGGCCTATCTCCGTCATCCGTTGTTCGTAGATGGTGTGAAATGCATCAACCGCGTCGTTGAGCACCTGATAGAGCAGTTCCTGTTTGCTGGTGTAGTAGTGGTACAGCACCGACAACGTGATACCCGCCTCGCGGGCCAGATCGCGGATGGAAACTGCGTAGTACCCCGAGGCGACGAACTCACGTAAGGCGACTTGACGCAGAGCTGTCAGCGCGGCCTGGCTGTTTCGCTCAGCTCGCCGTGCGGCGCTACGTGGCCCGGATCCCTTGGCAGCAGCCCCACGTCGCTCTTTGGTCACCGACACAGTCTCGCACCTCCAGTGGCTCGGTCGACGGTGCTGTCAGCGCGGCGGGAGTCGAACGGCACCGTCGAGCCGGACGACTTCGCCGTTCATGTAGCTGTTGGTGATCAGTTCCAGCGCCAGCGAGGCAAACTCGTCGGAGCGGCCGAGTCGCTGCGGAAACACCACGCTGGTCCCGAGCTTGGCCTTGAAGGCCTCGGCCTTCTCCCCTTCGCCGTAGATCGGTGTGTCGATCAGCCCTGGCGCGATCGTGTTTACCCGGATGCCGTGCAGGGCAAGATCGCGGGCCATCGGCAGGGTCATGGCCACGACACCGCCCTTGGCCGCCGAATAGGGCGTCTGACCGATCTGCCCGTCGAACGCCGCCACCGAAGCGGTGTGCAGAATGACACCGCGTTCGCCATCGGGGCCGGGCTCCGACTTGGCCATGGCCGCCGCAGCCAGGCGCGCACAGTTGTAGCTACCGATGAGGTTGACGCGGACCACGAACTCGAACTTCTTCAATGGGATCGGAATGCCGTCGCGATCGACGATGCGGGTTGCCGGCCCCAGCCCGGCGCAGTTGACCAGCACGCGCACGGGTCCCAGCCCGATGGCAGCGTCGACGGCCGCCTGGACCTGGTCCTCGTCGCTGACGTCGGCGAGCATGTACACCCCGCCGATCTGCTCGGCGACCCGTTGGCCCGCCTCGGCGTGCCGGTCCAGGATCACCACACGAGCGCCGCCGGCAGCCAGCGCCCGCGCGGTCGCCTCGCCCAGGCCCGACGCTCCGCCGGTGACGATCGCTGAGACGCCGTCAATGTCCACAGTCACTCCGTTTCATTCGGTTGCGGTCGTATTGCGGGCTCGAACACCTGCTCCGCTGCCCACCCGTAATCGCCCTTCCCACTGGGATTACGGCGGATGAGGTCGACGACGTGCACGCATTTGGGAACCTTGTAGCGAGCGAGCCTGCGACGACAGAACTGCAGGAGCTCCTCGATATTCATCACGGGACGCGCGGCCACCACGGCGACGACCTCGGTGCCCCATCGCGCGCTGGGCCTACCGACGACGAGAGCATCCACGATGCCGGGATAGTCCTTGAGGACGGACTCGACCTCCTCGACGAACACCTTCTCCCCACCGGTGTTGATCGTCAGAGAATCCCGGCCGAGCAGCTCGACTTGGCCATCGGCTCGCAGCCTGGCCCGATCGCCGGGGATCGTCACACGGACGCCATCGACGACCGGAAAGGTGCGCGCCGTTTTCACCGGGTCGCCTAGATAGCCCAGCGGGATGCGTCCGCGGCGGGCGAGCCAGCCCGTCGCGTCGTCGCCGGACCTGAGGAATGAGGTCATGTCCTCGGAGGCCACCAGGGTGGAGCGGTCGGGAACGAAGGCCCCGTCGTGGCCCACGGCGGTCGTTCCACGGCTGCCCTGAACGCCAGACTCCGAGGACCCGATGTTCTCGACGATCCGAAGGCCGGGGACGAGCTCGTGCAGCCGGTTTCGTGCTGTTGCGTGCAGGGCCGCGCCTCCCGACACCACAACACGCAGCGACGACACGTCATGCTGGTGGCGGTCGAGCTCCTCAACGAGCGGATAGGCAAACGCGTCACCCACGATCGTCACAGCGGTGACACGGTGTTGCTCTACGGCGCTGAGAACATCAGCGGCGCGAAAGGATTCGGCCCGCTCAGGGAACACGACAGTGTTGCCCTCACACAGGAATCCGAGCACCGCCCATTGTGATGCGCCATGCATCAACGGTGCGCACGGCAACACCCGGGACGGACGCGACCGAACCGCATCGACGATCTCGGTCACCGACTGCCATTCGCGGGCATGCCGCCGGTTCTTGATTCCGAACGTCGACACCGCGGCGTCGGCCTGCCGCCAAAGCACCCCTTTCGGCATCCCGGTGGTTCCGCCTGTGTAGATGACGTACAGGTCATCCGGAGAAGGATGGGTGTCGATCGCGGGTTCGGAGCCCGCCAGGGCTGCTTCGTAATCGAGTGCCCCGGCAAGAAGCGGGTTGGCACTGTCGTCGCTCACCTGCAACAGCAGCGGCACCGTCGTCAGCTTGGGCAGGACTTCGGCCAACTGTGGAGCAAACGCCGCGTGGTACTGAATAACGGCCGGCGCGCCATCCTTCAGCAAGTAGAGCAGTTCGTCGGCGCGGTAGAGGTAATTGACATTGAAAGGCGCGACCCGGGCCCGGAATCCGCCGAGCAGTCCCTCGATGTATTCCTGTCCGTTGTGCAGATACTGAGCGAGCATGTGCTGCCCGCTCTCGTGCCCAGCGAGGTCGCGCCGCTCGGCGAAGCATCCCAAACCGCGATCGCTGAGAAACCGGGCCAGGCGCGCGGAGCGCTCCGCCAGGTTGCGATAAGTCTGTACGTCATCACCGCGGATGATCGCGGGCCGGTCTGGGTGTCGGGCAGCCACGGCGGTGAACAGTTCGCCGATGTTGATCTCGACCGCAGGATCAGCCGTTGCCGTCGTCACCGCATCCGCCACGAAATCAACTTATCGAACGTTCGGCTGAAAACGCAAGTTGGCTGTTCAACGCCTCTTATCTCGCGAGATACCCAAGCCCAGTTTCTCGAAATCCCATGCGTTCTCGTTCCCCCGCTCGCTCAGCTTGAACTTCTGCACCCTGTTCAGGGCATTCACCGGTAATTCATCGATGAGTTCCACGTAGCGGGGCACAGCAAAATACGGAAGCGCGCCGACGAGGAAGGCGTGCATCCCATCGGGTGTCAACGCCGCGCCTGGCTCGGCCACGATCCAGGCCTTCAGATCGTCTTCACCCAGCGCCGACGGAACGGCATGTGTCGCAACAGCTTTGATATCGGGATGCTTGACGATCGCGGCTTCCACCTCGACGCAGGAAATATTCTCCCCACGGCGTCGAATGGCGTCCTTCTTTCGGTCGAAGAAGACCAGACTGCCGTCCTCGGCTCGTCGCGCCATATCTCCGGTGTGATGCCACAGCGTGCGGCTGGTCGCAACGGTGGCGGCCGGATTGTTCCAGTAGCCATCGAACATCACCATCGGCTCCCGGGGCCGGATCGCTATCTCGCCGGGTTGGCCGTCGAGTACTGGCTGATCGTTGTCGTCGAGGATCTCGACGTCGACCCAAGCAGCAGGCGCACCGAGCACGCCCGGCTGAGCTGTGTGCGCATCGAGCGGACTCAGAGTGATCGGATTGCATTCGGTCTGGCCGTACACCTCGCTGACCACACCAACTCCGAAACGCTGCTGGAACTGTTGTCGCGCCGTGGGCGCCATCGGTGGGAAGACGGTGATCCGCAGGGTGTGGTCACGGTCGTCGTCACTGGGCGGGGTGGCAAGCACCGCCATCCCCATTGGCCCCACCCCGAACGCGGCGGTCGCGCCGGCCTCGCGGCATTGCGCGATGAACCGACCGGCGCTGAATGACCGAAGGAATGTCGTCGCCAAACCGCCCTGCAATGCCGACATGAGCGTCATACCCTGACCGGCGATATGAAACATAGGCAAGGCGGTGATCACCCGTTCATCCGGGCGGTACCAATCGCTTTCGAACCAGCCCCGGGGAAGGAACATAAAGTAGCCCTGGCTCAGCACACACCCTTTGGGGAGTCCGGTCGTGCCCGAGGTGTACATGATCGCCATCGGGTCGCGCGCGGCGATGTTGTGGTCGGGGCACGACAGTTCACTGTCCACGAGCTCGCCGAAACCCACTGCGCCGGAGACCGTCTGGTCTCCGATGCTGACGAAGTGCCGTAGATCGCTCAGTTCGCCGCGAACGCGCATCGCTTCGGCGATACCGGGCGCGTCACTGAGTAGGCACGTCGTTCCCGAGTCGGCAAGTTGGTGGCGAAGGAACTCGCCCTTGAGGTAGGCGTTGAGCGGTACTTGGATCGCGCCGAGCTTGGCCAACGCCAGTATCCCCAGGTATGCCTCTTCGCAGTTCGGCAACATGACGGCCACCCGGTCGCCTTTGGTGATACCGATCTTCGACAGTCCACCGGCGATGGCGTCGGTCTTGGAGTCAACTTGCCCGAAGGTCAACCAGCCGCCGCCACAACGGAAGAACGTTCGATCGGGCTCGGTGCGCGCCCAGTGGCGCAGGCGGTCGGGAATAACACGCCAACGGTTGATCTCGGCGAGTTCGTCAGGCTCCCAGCGTCTGCTCATCGATGCACCTTTGCGTCGGTGAGGGCAGACCGGGCGCACTCGCCGGCATGCCCCTCGGTGGAATCTGTTGAACGTGGCGTCGCCAGCGCCGCCTTCACGATCGCTCCTGCGGCGGAAGTTGGACTCATGACTTCCCCTGGTGGCGGTCGGCCATCCGCCGCAGCGCGTCCGTCGTGTCGGCGTGGGCGAACAACTGCCGCTGAACCATCCATTCCCGTTCCAGCTGTTCACCGATCGACGACGACCAGGCTGCCCGCAGCAGGCGCTTGGCCGCCCTGGCACTCTGAGGTGGCAGCGAAGCCAATGCGGTGGCCCTGGCCAGCGCAGCGTCCATCAGCCCGTCGGAATCGACCAACTGGGTGACCAGGCCCAGTGACAGTGCTTCTGGCGCCTCGACCGGCGACGTCCGCGTCATGACGTCAAATGCCCTGCCCGAGCCGAGTACACGGGGTAACAGCCAGCTCATGCCCATCTCCGGCGCCAGTCCGATGATGGGCATGGCAGCGTGGAACCTGGCTGTCGTCGCGGCGATTCGGACGTCGTGGAGCAGCGCGAGGGCGAAACCACCGCCCGCCGCGGGCCCGTTAACCGCAGCTACCATCGGAGCGCCGATGTCCAGTACACGCAGGACCCACCGCCCGATGCCGAGATGGTCGGCCTGGATTTGTGACCGCGACTGCGGGCTGAGCCCCTTCCGGCCGCCCAGACCGTCAACTCCGATGTCCCCCAGCTGTATCGGTCCCCGGTCCAGCGCGGTTCCGAGTTCGGACGCGTCGGCACCGACACAGTAAGTCCGCCCGACTCCAGTCGTGACGATTGCTCCGACACGCTCGTCTCTGTCGGCCTCCTCGAGCGCAGCGAGCAGGTCGGCGAAAAGGGCGCCCCCGACGCTGTTGGCGTTGGCGGGACGGTCGAAGGTGATGACGGCAACCGGGCCGTGGCGTTCGCTGCGGACGTCAGACATGGTCGGCGTGACTCCTTGCGGCGAGATCGCCTCGACGCTGATCACGGCGCACGATGAGGCCGCGATCGGCGAGGTCGATCGTTTCAGGTGTGATCCCGCGCGCCCGTAACTCGTGCTTCATGACGCGGCCCAGCGCATTGGTCGGCAGTGCGTCGAGGAACTCGACGTACGCCGGTACGGCGAAATATGGTAGCGCACTGACGAAGTGGTCGAAGAGCTCCTCTACCTTAAGGATCTCTTCGCCGGCGGGCACGATACAGGCCTTGATGTCGTCTTCGGACAACCGCGAGGCCACCGCGTGCACCGCGCACGCGGCGACCCGGGGATGGTCGAGGATGGCCTTTTCGAGTTCCAGTGACGACACGTTCTCGCCGCGCCGCCGCAGTGCGTCCTTCTTGCGATCAGTGAACGTGATGAATCCGTCTTCGTCTGCATAGGCATAGTCGCCGGTGTGATGCCAGAGATTGCGCCAGGCCTGGGTGGTGGCCACCGGGTTGCCCCAGTAGCCGGAGTACATCGCCTCCGGGCGGCGCGGCCTGATGACGATCTCACCAATCCGGCCGGTCGGCACCGGCCAGTCGTGGTCGTCGACGACCGCGATATCGAGGTAGGGAACAGGTTTGCCCGAAGTTTGCCGTCGACGATCGCCACTGATGTGGTTGATCATCGCCGGTGCGCATTCGGTTTGGCCGTAGCCCTCACAGATGGTTGGCGTGTCGAACCGGCGCTCGAACTCCAGTTGCGCCTCCGGTGTCATCGGTATCCACGTTGCCAGCCGAAAACCCCGGGGCTCCGAGGTCGTGACAGGCTGGGCCAGGATCGCCATCGCCATCGCCCCGATGCCGAACAGCATGGTAGCGCCCTCGTCGCGCGCCGAGCACATGAACGTGCTTGCCGAAAACGACGGCGTCACAAAGACACTGATGCCCAGCTGTAACGCGGTCTGCATGACGATGGTCTGCCCGCTGAGGTGGAAGAGCGGAAACGGCGTACAGATGCGGTCACCGGGAATCACCCAGTGCGCCTCGAGGTAGGCGCTGGGCACCAGTGTCAGGTATCCGTGCGACAGCATGCATCCTTTCGGCATACCCGTGGTGCCTGACGTGTAGACGATCGCCCCGATGTCCTCGGCGGTGACCACGGTGTCCGGCAGCGGCCCTGTGCAGGCACGCAGCTCGTCGAACGGCACCGCACCGACAACCCTGCACCCGACACTGACAACACGTTCCACGATGGTCTGGTCACTGATCTGCTGGTAGGCGGCGATGCCGCCGCGATCGGCGATCAGTGTGGTGGCGCCACAGTCAGTCAGCTGATACCGCAGGAACTCTCCGCTTAGATAGGTGTTCAGCGGCACCTGTGTCGCGCCGAGTTTGGAGCAGGCGAAAACGGTGTCGACGAATTCGTCGCAATTGTCCAGCACCACTGCCACCCGGTCGCCCGGCCGAACCCCGGCAGCGGCCAACCCGGCCGCCACCCGATCTGACCGGGCATCCAGTTCCGCGTACGTCACCCAGTCGCCGCGGCATTTCACAAACGGGGCGGTGGGCCGTTGGGCTGCCCAGTAGCGAAGCGGTTGGTGAACCACGGCCGTGATGCGGTCAACACCGCCCAACGACCTGGCTCGGATGGCGGGCCCGTCGTCAAGCGACGCGGTCATCACCGACTCGCCGCCGACTGCAGGGTGAGCTCTCGGTCCACAAGCTGCCGCGCCAGGCTCAGGCTGCCGCCGAGGTCGTCTTGCAAACACAAGGCTCTCTTGTAGAAACGGTGCGGAATCGCTTCGCTGGTGAATCCCATCCCGCCGTGTACCTGTATGGCTGTTTCGCCGGCCGCGACCGCAGCGCGGCCGGCCACCAAAGCGGCCGCGGTGCCCTGTACCCGCGCACCAGCATCGCTTTCGGCCCAGCACAACGCGGCAACCAACACCTGGCTGCGCGCCATCTCCACCTCGGTGTAGGCGTCGGCCAAAAGATGCTTGATCGCTTGAAAGCTGCCGATCGGTTTGCCGAACTGGTTGCGGTCCTTGGCATAGGCCACCGAAGCGTCGACCGCGCCGCTCCCGATCCCAACCAAGTGTGCCGCAGTCAAAATGCTGAATTGCCACCGCCACATCCGGACCGTTTCCGCGTCCGCGATCAGCGTGCCGGCTTCGGACGATGGAACACGGACAACGGCGCGCGGCGCCGCGGGATCCAGTTCCGGCAGGGGTGTCCAGTCCAGGGCATCGGTAGCGAAAGCCCGCGCGCCGGCGGTATCAGCCAGCACGGTGACGTCAGTCGCGCCGCCGAAGCTGACGGCACACCCCGGCGCGAGTGCTCCGGTGACCGACACGGCACCGCTGAGCGCCCCCGGTACGGCAGTGCCGACAAGATCAGCCCACACCAGAAGTGCCGTCGGGGCGAGCGCAGCACCGCACACCTGCGCGACGAGAGCGGCTTCGACGGGCCCGAAACCACTTCCGTCCGGTTCCGGATGGCGCACACCCAGGATGCCCACCGAACCGAGTTCTCTGAGGCCCGCGTGACGTGCCGACGAGAGATCGCGCCAATCCGCGGCGAGCGACTCGCAGATATCGGTGGTTGTCGACACCAACGCGCGCTGATCGGCGTCCAACTCAAGATTCACCGTGCGCTCCTTGGAAGTCCCAGTAACCGTTCGGAGATAATGTCTCGCTGGATTTGCGATGTCCCGCCGGCGATCTCGAGCGCGAATGTCCACAACCGTTGCCGCAGAACATCGGAGGCCCATTCCCGATCCGGGCCGCTCAATGCCGCAGTCGCCACCGGTGCGGCCAGCGCTCCCAGCCGGTTGGCCAATCGCGAGAAACCGAGTTTGAACGTCGATACCTCGAACCGCGGAGCCTGGCCGTACGCCGACGCGGAGACGTTCCGGCGCAACAACGCCCAGGCCGAAGCGAGTTCGGCTCGCAGCACGGCGAGCTCGCTGACGAGTTCAGCCTCGTGAACCCGCGCGGCCAGCTCGTCGGCAAGTGTGGTGGCCGCGACCAGATCCCCCGTGAACGCCAATAGGCGTTCATGTGTCAGGGTGGCCATCGCAACCTGCCAGCCACCGCCTTCATCGCCGACGCGGTGCGACAACGGGCATCGGACCCCGTCGAGAAAGACCTCGCAGAAGTCTGCTCCACCGTCGATCGTCTTAATGGGGCGGACTTCGATGCCGGCAGAGTCCATCGGCACAGCCAGCCAGCTCAACCCCTGGTGCCCCGACGAATCGGGATCGGTACGAACGACCATCTCGCACCAGTCCGCGACATGCGCATTGGTGCTCCAGATCTTTTGGCCGGTGATCACGTAATCGTTGCCGTCGCGTTCGGCGCGGGTACGCAGGGCGGCCAGGTCGGATCCCGCTCCGGGTTCGCTGAACCCCTGGCACCACACCGTGTCGCCGTGCAGGATGGGCGGTACCAGCCGGTTGCGAATGTCGTCGTCGGCCATCGCTACCAGAGTCGGCCCGGCGTGCATCAGTCCCACCAGGTTCACCCCGACCGCGGGAGCGTTGGCACGGCCCGCCTCCTCGAGGAAGATCAACTGCTCGGCCGCGGTGCCGCCCTGTCCGCCGAACTCGACCGGCCAGTCCATTCCCGCGAAGCCGGCATCAGACAGTCGCCGCTGCCAATCCAGATCGTAAGTCCGTCGACCCCAATGGTCGTCGCGCGCCGGCGGCGACGGAAGCCCCGGAACGGTGTTGGTCAGCCAGGCGCGCAGCCGGGCCCTCAGCTCGGCCTGGCGTTCGTCGTCGCGCAGCCTCATGCCGAACCGGCCGCGCCGCGTCGCTTTCCTGGGGTGAATCGGACTTTGAGGTTTGTCACACCGCGGGTGATGCTGGCGTACCGTGCGATCGGTTCGACCAACTCGTAGTCGCCCAGGCGCGGAAGCGATTCCTCGAGAAGCACTTTGAGCTCCATGCGCGCCAGTGCCGCACCGAGGCAGCGGTGCACTCCGACACCGAACGACAAATGCCGGTTGGGCGCGCGGGTCAGGTCAACCGTCTCGGGGTCGGGGAACTCCGCCGGATCGTGATTGGCCGCCATATAGCACAGTTGCACCTTCTCACCCTCGGCGATCTCCCGCCCGTGCAGCGTCGTAGCCTGCGTTGTGGTCCGGAACAGGGCGGGCAGTGGCGTCAGGTGACGGAGGAGTTCCTCGACCGCAGAAGGGATCAGATCCGGATCCTCAATCAGCTGGCGACGCTGGTCAGGGTGCTTGGCAAGGTAATCGAACATCAGCGCGCCGCTGTTGGTCGTCGTATCGAGCCCACCCACCATGATCATGATCATTGAGAGAATGAACTGTGTCTGATCCATTGGGGCGCCATCGATCTCGATGCGGGTCAGAATCGTCGGCATGTCATCATCACGCGGTTCACGCCTGACCTCGTGGTACATCTCGGCGAAATAGCCCATGCACGACCCGATCGCCTCCAGGTCCTGGCCCGCCGAGGACAGCAGAGCGGCCCCCCACGCCTGAAAGTTGTCACGGTCCTCTACCGGAATGCCAAGCACCGGAGTGTTTACGATCGCAGGCAGCGGCATCGTCAACTGCGTTGCCAGGTCGGCGTGACCATCCTCGATGAACGCGTCGATCAGGCCGCTCACGACCTCACGCGCATGCGGCTCCTGTTTTGCCATCGCAGCCGGCGAAAAGTGTTTAACCAGAGCAGATCTGTAAACCGTGTGCAGTGGGGGATCCACCTCGATGGGCGGCAGCGGAGCCATCCCGTGCCACGGCATCGAGACACCCTGTGCCGAGGAGAATACTGCGGTATTGCGCTCCACATTCCAGATATCCTCGTAGTGCGTCAGCACCCAATTGCCACCCTGCTGTTCGCTCCAACCAATCGGGCAGCGCTCTTGCATCTCCCTCAAGCGCGGGATTGGGTCCTCATCGAGCGACAGGGTCGTGAAGTTGTCGAATGAACCGAACAGATCATCCGTCGGATGGCGGGGTTGTTCATTCTGCCGTTGGTCGTCACTTTGGCTGATGGACATCGGCACTCCTCGCTACGCGGTTGCAGGTCAAGGCCGCGCTGGCGGCTTGGTGTTGGCGTTATCGACTGCTGAGCATCGGTCAGGAACTGATTGCAGAGTGATCGCCCGTTCAGGGCACGCCGCAGCTCCCCGCCGAGCTTGTTCGACGAACTGGGCGGGAATATCCTCCACGGGAGATATCGCGTTACCCAGGTCGTCGAGGACGAACACATCGGGCGCGTTTGCCGCGCACTGTCCATGTCCGACGCAATGACCGGCGTCAACGCGGGCTCTCATGACGGTCCTCCTTTCAGCGCCTTCAGCGCCACTGCCAATCTGGTTTCCGCTTCTCCAAGTACGCCGCCCGTGCCTCGGCACTGTCGGAGTAGGTGAGCAGGCGGTTGGTGTAATCCTGTTCGGTCCGGTACGCCTCTTTGAGAGGTAAGAACTCCACCCGGTTCATCGCCTCCTTCGCGAGCCTGAGCGCGATCGGGCTCTTGGCGGCCAGTTGCACGGCCACCTCATGGGCGGTCGCGTAGAGCTTTTCCACGGGTACGACCTCGCGGATGGCACCGAGACGATGAAGTTCCTCGGCGTCGACCTTCTCGCCGAGGAAGTACATCTCCCGCGCTTTATGTCGGCCGACCATCAGCGAGAGTTGCGCGCTGGCACCGAGCAATCCGACGTTGATCTCGAGCGCGCCGAACTGCGCGTGGTCTGCGGCGACAATGATGTCGCAACATCCGGCGAAGGCCACACCGGCACCGATGGCGGGTCCGTTAACGGCAGCGATCACCGGCACAGCACAGTCGGTGACCGACCACAGCGCTTCCCGAGCGACCACACCCATGTCGACGGTCTCCGAGGGCGGTTCGTCATCAAGGCGGACGCCGTAGCTGTCGAGGTCCGCACCCCCGATGAAGGCACGGGTGCCGGCTCCGGTGAAAATCGCCGCTCGGACATCGCGGCGCTCGTTCAGCGACGTGAACGCACTCCGAATGGCCACCAGCGCGGCGCGGTCAACGGCGTTGACCGGTGGCCGGTCCAGCGTCACCGTGGCCACGAAATCCGAAACCTCTACCCGGACCGGGCCGAGATCCGTTCGCCCATCGGACGTCGACGAGGTAGTCATGAGAAGGTGATGATGCCGCGGAGATTCTTGCCGGCCTTCAGATCCTGATACCCCTGGGCGACCTGATCGAGCGGATAGCGCGCGGTGATCAGCTCGTCGAGTTTGAGGTTGCCATTCAGGTAGAGCGCCAACTGTCGTGGAATGTCGCGCGACGGGTTGCACTGGCCATACAGCGAACCCTGAATTCGTTTCTGGGACAATGTCAGATCCATCAGCGGGATGTTGGTTGCGGTCTCGGCGAAGTTACCGATGCCCGTCACGACACAGATGCCACCCTTCCGGATCGTCGCGAAGGCGGCCGCGACATGCTCACCGGTGGTGACACCCACCGTGACGATGGCCGAGTCGGCACCCTGGCCGTTGGTCACACTGCGCGCGAAATCGCCCGCCGCCGCGATGTTATCGAAAGACTCTGTTGCGCCCAGCTTCTCGGCGAGTTCACGCTTGAACGGTACGGGTTCCACGGCGATGATGTGGGACGCCCCAGCGTGCGCAGCGCCCTGCACGGCGTTGATACCGATGCCGCCGACCCCCATGACAATGACGGTGTCCCCCACCTGGACCTCTGCCGAATTCACCGCTGAACCCCAACCCGTTCCCACTCCGCAACCCAGCAGGCACAACGTCTCCAACGGAACTTCCTTGGGAACTTTCACCGCACTGTTGACATCAACGGTGGTGTACTCCGAGAAGGTCGACAGGCCGGCCATCTGTCCCACCGACTGCCCGTCGAGATGCAGCCGGAAGCTGGTCGGATCATCAAACCGAGAACCCACCAGCAGGTTTGCACCGAGATCGCAGAGATTCTGCATACCCGAGGCGCACCAGCGGCAGTGTCCGCAGGCGGGCAAGAACGAGAACACCACATGGTCGCCTTCGGTGAAACCTTTGACGCCGTTTCCTACTTCGACCACGACACCGGCACCTTCGTGTCCACCGGCGAAGGGCAACGTGGCCATCGGCATGTCCCCGGTCGCGAGATGATCGTCGGAGTGGCACAGGCCCGCCGACACCATCTTCACCATGAGTTCGCCGGCACCGGGAGAGTCCAGATCGAGCTCCACCACTTCGTACGGGCTTGGGATTGCGCGGACTATCGCTGTTCGCGTCTTCATCTCGACTCCTGCGATCGGGGTTACTTGTCGGGTAGGTGCTATCTGGCTGCGGTGGTCACGGTGGTGGCGCCGTGCGCAGGCCCGTTTGCCGAGCCGTTGGCATAGACGGGGTTGGGATAGAACTGATCGAAGTGGCGGCGGATAAACGCGTAGCGGGACTGCTCTTCGGGGCCGGTGAAGATCGGCTTCACCAGATACTTCTGGTTCTGCCAGATGTGAAAGTCATTGCGGATCTGCCAATGTTGGGCCTTCATCATCCGCCCGCTTCGGCCCCTCGGGATGTCGCCGTCATCGCCCGGCTCCCGGGTCCCCGTGACGGTACTGAAGAAGATCGCGTTGTCGTGGTCGACCGGCGTGAGTGTCGGGAGGTGGATACATACGAGATCGTCGATCCGGAATCGTGCGACCCCCAACGACGCGCCCCAGAAGAAATTGTCGACGTAGCCACGGACAGGTCCGTTGGGTGTCAGCCAAGTCTGCTCCTGGCCACCGCCGAACACCAGCCGCATGACGTTCTCCGCACACGCGCCGTCGACCTTGTAATCGGAGAACTCCGCATCGAGGTAGGACCCGTGCACATATTTGAAATGGTGTGGGTCAGCACTGTTCTCGAACGGAAACTGCGGCTTCGCGAGATAAGGTCCGTCGACTGTCGTGTCGAGCGGGTAGTAGCTGGACTTGTCGCCGTAGTAAGGCAGTCCGGGCCACTCGTAAGTGGGGGCACGGCGCTCGTGATCGAACCACATGAGGATGATGTCGTCGACCTCCGCAACATGCTTCTTCTCGATCGTGGCTTTGACCGGATGCCCAGGGCGGTAGGGGATGTCGACGTTGCGCCCTTCAGGGCTCCACTTCCAGCCGTGGAACGGACACTCCAATGTCTCGCCACAGACGCCGCCCCCCAACTCAGCCGGGCTTACCTTGCCCAGGTGGGCGCCCATGTGGGGGCAGTAAGCATCAAGGACCGAGAGCACGCCGGAGGCGGTGCGGAACACGACGAGATCCTGATTGAACCATTTCGCCGGCTTGACTTGACCCGGCTTGATCTCCCACGAATAGCCGATGACGTACCAGCCGGTGGCGAAGTCCGAATAGGGCCAGCCAGCCATCCGCTCGGGTCCCACCCCCAGGCCCATTTCGATGCCGCTGCGGGTGTCAGTCCGCATATCGAATGTCGCCATCTCGTCCTTCCTCAGACTGCTGCGTCCTTCTGGACGTCGTCTGATGAGACTAGGCCGCCTGTCATCCGTCGTCAAACGATCGGTTGGAATAATTCACGCCCAGACTCACTAATCATGGTTTGACCATACTATTTCGCGATCGCGGTTTGGTTGAATTCCGGGAAGGTGGGGGCGGATCTCGGTGATGTGATTGGTCAACGAGGCGGCGACGACGACGGCGCGGACGACGGCGTCGCGAGAGAGCTCCGTCCAGTTCGGCGCTGCGGGGCAAGACACACCCCTCCAGGAGTGGCGTCGTTGGTCGAACGGTTGAACTATCGATCGGTGAGACCGTACTGTCAGGATGGAAGACCTGGATAGACCTGCTGTGGACCGGCTGACGGGCAGCAGGTCATTTCAAACGACTGGTTGAAACTCCTTGAATACTCGGCGTGGCTTCAATAGCCTCATGTCCTATGACTCCGCTGACATCGGTGCCGGTTCATTTCGATCGCTCCCGCTCCCCCCGGCTAGTGGGTGACATCGCCCGAGAGCTCGAATCCTCTGGCGTCGTGGATTTCTTCCAGACCTATGACCAACTGACCAACTTGTTACCCAATGCGCTGTGGACGCCGGAGGTCACGCCGCTGTCGGAGTTATCTGCGGACAACGACAGCTTCGCCGATGGACTGCTCCTGGCAGCCTTCGGTATGGCTGCTACCGAGGGGCGCCTCGGCGTTTCATGGACTACCGATGCGGTCCGGCGCGGACCCGCCGAACTCGCGCAGAGCATGCTGACGCTGGCCAATGCGGCGAGCTCCACGGTCCTCATGCTCGGCGCCGGCGAGCTCAAACAGTGCCGACCCTACGGCTACAAACGTGCTGAAGGGCTTGCGCGGCTCGAAGACCATCTGCGGCTGCTCCCCCAGCTCTTCGAGGCCACCGGGCCAATCGATTTCGAGGGAAATCACTGGAACTACAAGCGCGCCTCAATCGGATGTATTCACCCCAACCGGCCCAAAGTGTGGGCCATGGGCGGCGGTCCGCGCCTCATCGATATGGCCACGCGCTACGCCGACGGGATATCGGCGTCCTCTCCGTGCGCCATCGCCAGCCCCGAGGCGCTCGCCCAGATCGTCGCAGAGGTCAAGCAGAAGGTCGAGGAAGCCGGCCGTGATCCCGACGCTTTCGACTTCAGTCTGTGGATCCCGACGTTCCTCCACGAAGACCCCGCGATCATTGACGAGGCTCTCAACAACAAGCTCGTCAAGATGTGGGCCGCCGTCTTCGGTCGATTCCACCATGATTCGTGGGCCGACGAAGGCATTGCGCCGATCATGCCACCGGGATTCCACTACGCGCTCAAGGCGATTCCGACACAATGGTCGCGCGAAGAATGCGAGGACATCGTCTCCAAGGTCACCCGGCCGATGACGGAGAAAAGCGTCTTCGCCGGCTCGCCTCCCGATGTCGCCAAGGCGATAAACGAGTACGTCGACGCCGGAGCCACCCACGTCGCGATCTGGGACTTCGGCCCAATCGTGCGACCAATCGACGAAGCTCCCGCAGCCCTGGCCCGGTCACTCGAGCTCTGCAGACTGCTCAAAGCCTGATACCGCTACGTGTTATCGGGAATAGAGAATGCCCTCGAACAAGTAGCTGACGATGGTATCGGCCACCAACTCGGCTGCTGGCTCATTCTCGGCGAGGTGCCACCGATAGAGAGAAGAGATCATCGCCAGCAACTGGACGGACAGCAATTCGTCGTTGACTCGACGAAATACGTTCGCCCGCATGCCCGTCTTGATGATCTCTCGAATACGCTGGGTGAATTCTGCCTCTTTTGCGCGGATATGCGTGGCCTGCTCAGCCGTCAGCGACGATTCCAACCAGGGATGTTCCTGGAAATAGACTGCAATGACGTCCGGCGCTGACGCTATCGTTCGCAGGATGGCCTTGACGTAGGAAATAAGCTCTTCGTCGGAGGCTAGGTCAGCTGGAATCTCTGCGATTTGCGCGTCCAGTCGGGCGTATGCGTCTAAGTAGATCGCGTACAGGATGTCGGACTTGGACGGAAAATAGTAATACAGCGTCCCCTTGTTCAGAGAAACGAATTCGCCAATATCGCTCATCGACGTACCGTGATAACCGCGGCGTCGGAACAGCCGCGCGCATTCGTGCATCAGTAGGTCACGTTTCTGCTCATTCGCAGTGATCGCCATGCACACCTTTCTCGCTGTTGTGAAGCTCTGGGGCTCGGCCGGTCGGTTGGAATTGCCCCAGGTATCCACGACCGCTGACACGTCGATTGTAAGATGTACGGGTGTTACGCGGGGCTTTCGGTCGTGGTTCGGCCCCAAAACAGGTGCCAACCTACCGACCGTTCAGCCGGCTTCCCTCATTGTCTGAGTGCCCGCGACGCCGATCCGCCGGTACCCGCCTGACCGGTTTGCTTATGCTCGAGTGCGTCGATGTTCAGCTGCAGCCTCGTCAACGTGTGCGCCAGTTGTTGACGGTCCTGCCTGCTGATACCGCGGCGCAACTGCTCCCGGAGGCGACGGTCGATGTCGTTGATGCTCGCGACATAGTCACTTCCGTTATCGGTGAGATGCACCAGCCAGACCCGGCGGTCGGTCGGGTGTGGCCGGCGCTGGATCGCGTCCATCTGCTCCAGTCGGTCGATGCGCGCGCCGAGCGCAGCCTTGCCGATAGCTAGCCGCTCCGCCAGCCGCGTTTGTGTTTGGGGATCGATCTCGGCGATGTAAGCGAGGAGGCTGGCTTCGGGCAGCGTCAGGCCGATGTCGCCAAGAGCCTGGTCATACGCTCTCCGGATCGCTCGGGCGGTCGCCATGATCGTCCCGTCCAGGCGGCGCCACGGTGGCGTATCTAGTTCGTGCCCCGCAACTACGCCAGGATTCATTCCGCTCCCCCAGGTGGGTGCCCGTAACTACACCGTTCGACATCGGCGAAGACGGCGACAGCGTGAGACCGAATCGGAGGCACCCCACGAATATACCCGGCAACAGTATGGGGGAATACCGTATGCAATCGGTACGGTCTAGGCCGAGGCGACGCGGTGGCACGCGCAATCAGCCTTCGGGTGAAAACGCGCTCAACACCGCCCTGAGCCCGGCGCGGAACTGTGCGGCATCAGTCCCGGGTCTGGGCGAGGCCACCGAATTCTCGGCGATCTCGAATAGCGCGAATCCGAGCGTGTAGGTCGACAGCGTGCGGTGCACGGTCAGCGCCTCCCGCTCTGCGAAGCCGGCAGCGTTAAGCAACGCCAGCACCCCGGAGAATAGTTTTGCCTGAGCGTCGCTGGTAACCGGAAGCGCGGCGATCAACTGTGTGACGTTGCCGTGCCGCACCAGCCTGCCGTGGACCTCGACGAAGCATGCGTCGAGCTCGTCGCGCCACCGGGCGCCTGGGTCGATCGGAGGAAGGTCTGCCAGCAGCACGTCGGGCAGCATGTTGACGATTTCCTGCTTGCCGGCGGCGTAGTTGTAAAGCGTCATCTGGGCCACACCAAGGTTGTCGGCCAGCCGCGCCATGGTGAGTGCGCTCCCACCTTCGGTATCGACCAGTTCGAACGCGGCCCGGGCGATGCTGTCGTGTGTCAACAAGCGGACCCGAGCCATGGTCGAGCATCTTCTCACAAACCTCATCGCCGCGAATTCCTCGGAAGGGTTCCGCCGCCTCCGTTTGGCGGGTAGCTTTCACTCCAATACGTATGCTGCACGTTTTGAAACGGGAAGGACAGCATGACAATCCAAAAGATTGTTGACCTGGGACGTTGGGGGCCGCTGGCGACGCCGATCCATCACGATGTGGTGCCGATCGACGATGACGGCACGCCATGGCGTGACTATGCGCTGTTCTGCTGGTGGGATCCAGACTCCGATGTCTACGTGATGACTCACCACATGTCCTCGCCGGACCTGTCCTTCCCTGGACGCAGCCGGGTGTCGGCGTGGGCCGGCGGGAAGGCGTTCGAGCTCATCGAAACTCCGCAGCAGGGCACCCACCAAAGTGAGCACATCAGTGTCGATCCCGACGGCCGCCTGATCGTCGACCATCCCGACTTACAGTTGGACGCGACCGTAGATCCGATGTACCAACCGATCGACCTGCACGCGCTCAAGGCGTTGCCGTCGAACAAGGCGGGCCGGCCACTGCACCACTACGAGCAGCCGCAACGCGCAACCGGAACCATCACGGTGCGCGGCGAGCAACGTAGTTTCGACGGCGTCGGGCTCCGGGACCGCACCTGGGGCTATCGCAGCGAGTCATCACAATGGGACGAGTACCAATACCTGATGGCCGACCTCGGCGACCAGTTCCTGGTCTTCTGGAAGCTCAGAGGGATCGACGGTCCACAAATCGATCTGGCCTTCCGCCTTGCCGAGGACGGTCAGCACCGACTCGATCATTTCGCCTTCGCCCGCAATGGGTCCGGCCTGCTCAATGATGTCGAGACTGTGCTACCGAGCGGGGCTGTCCGCATCGAGATCACCGAGCGACCGGTAGGGTTCTGGGTTCCCCAAGGCGGGCGACAGACCGGTCCGACGTTTTCCGCCTACGACGAGTTCGTGACACTGCGGCTCAGCGACGGACGCCGCGGCACCGGCCTGGCTACCTACGGTATCCTCCGGAAGCTGGTCTGAGAATGGCGATCGTCGGCGGAATCACCCCTGAAGAGATTCGCATTAGGACGGCATCGTGGATTGCCGAGCGCTTCGCAGGGGCCGCCATCGCGGAAGCGACCACCCCCGTTGGCAACGGGCGTTCAACCGATACCTTCCTCGTCGACCTCGACAACGGCGAGCGCTTCGTCATACGAGTCGAACCCAATGCGTTCCGCGTCGTCTACGAATACGACCTCGCAAGGGAGGCATTGGTTATGGACGCGCTGGCCCGCAACACCGAGATACCGGTGCCCAAGGTGCTGTTCTATGAACCCGACCCCGCGGTCCTGGGCAGCCCCTTCCTCGTGCTCGAGCGGCGCGAGGGTCGCATCCCGGGCGACGAGCCCCCGTTTCCCGCCGACCCGAACAGCTGGGTTCATTCGCTATCCGACGCACAGCGGACCGTCATGGCCGACGATGCGCTGCGTACGCTCGCCGCGATTCACGCGGTGGACTGGCGCGCCCTGGGACTGGAAACACTGAGCCGGCCCGGGCTTGGGACCGGCCCGCTGACCCAGCACGTCGCTTGGTGGCGGGCGTTTTTCGACTGGGGGTGCGCCGGCCGCCCTTGTCCTACCATCGACGAAACATTCACCTGGCTATCCGAACATTGGCCCGCCGATCCAGGGCCGACCGTATTGTCCTGGGGGGATTCACGGTTGGGGAACCTGATGTTTGAGGGCAGCCGCGTTTCGGCCGTCCTGGACTGGGAACTCGCCACGCTGGCGCCCGCCGGCTGTGACCTCGGTTGGTGGTTGTTCTGCGACCGGCACCACAGCGAGGGCGTCGGCGTTCCGTGGCCGGCCGGCCTACCCGACCGCGACGAAACCCTACGCCGGTATGGATCATTTAGCGGCCGCGCCATTCCACACGCCGACTGGTTTGAGGTCTACGGTGGACTGCGCTTCGCGGTGCTGATGAACAGGGCGGGCAACATGATGATCGAGGCCGGTGCGCTACCGGCCGATCACACCATGGCCATCAACAATCCGGCGACCCAGCTGCTGGCCCGGATGATCGGCGTCACAGCCCCTGAAGGACCGGCCACCAGTTTCCTGGACCCGGCCTCGACGTAACGGGCGCAACCGATCTCGAGAATCAAACACCGACCTTCGCCTGCTCGGCCTGCTGGTGCGGAATCGCATATCGCACCAGGCATATCGACACCGCAAAGATCCATCCGCCGAATATCGCCAGTCCAAGCCACCATGCCAATAGACCGTTCCAGGCGATCACCCCGGTCTTCGCCAGACAGTTCAGACCTCCGGGCAAGAAACACAAGGCGGCCCACAAGCTGGCATAGGCCAACCAGCGCGGGAACACCGGATGTCCATGCGGATCCTGAAATATGGCTAGCGCCAGAACGATTGCCTGCAGCATCCCGGTCCATGGCAGCGCGATGAACATGATCGACGCCAAGTCGTGGATGCGGTAGGTGAAGCCGGGATCCATTTGGGGCCGGAAGGCCGCGGTCTCCCACATGATCGCCCCCTTTGTCGCCCTGTCGTTCATCTTCACCGTTCGCCGCCTGGATCCTTCCTTCCGCAACCCCAGCCAGACGCATACCTCCTGAAGAGCGGGATGCCGCGGCACACGGTTGACCGCCGACAAGCCGCCAACACCTCGTTGACAACCCCGCACCGGCGATTAACCTAATGCCATGAGCTTATTGGGCTGGCGGTGGTGCGACCCTGCACTACAGACGCTGAACTCTGCATTTCCGGTTGGAGATGGGCCGCTCGAACACGGCTTGACGCAAAGACGCGGCGTTGAAGAGTGATCACCATGTCCACTGCTCAGGTCTCCACAATGCCAACACGACTCGACCAGATCACGCCAGCCTGGCTCACGGCGGCCATCGCGCAGCAACACCCCGGGTCAGTCGTTGACCACGTCGAGATCGAGTCGGTGACCTGGGGAACAGCGACCAAAGTGTTTCTGCGAGTGTCCTACGCGAACGCAGCAGCGGAAGGGCCCGGGCCGGCTCTCTGCCTGAAGGGCGGATTCGATGAAAAGTTAGACGGCGTGCACAACATCGGCTACCGCGCCGAAGCGCGTTTTTATCGCGACATCGCGCCAGTTGTCGGCGAGGTTCCGCAGTGCTGGTTCGCTGCTGAGGATCCCGTAACGGGCCAGGGACTGGTTCTGATCGACGACCTGCGCCCTTCGGGTGCAGTGTTCGGCAAGCCCGAGGATCAGGTGGGTGTCGACGATGTCGCGAACTGTCTTGAACTGCTTGCCCGTTGGCACGGTATGACCTGGAAGCGGTCCAGTGTAGCCAGCCTGCCGTGGTTGACGGTCGGCTCAGAGCTGTTCCGACCGGTGGCCGAGGCCTTTTTGAGTCCCGCGCATTGGGCCGCCTTCATCGACTTACCGCAAACTGCGGCATTCAACACGTCGTTGCGCGACAGAGCCCGGCTACTGCGCGGCCTGCACGCATTATGGCAGCTCGATGACTCAGGGCCGCTTGCCCTTTCCCACGGTGACCCCCACGTCGGCAACAGCTATGTACTGCCCGATGGGGTACGCCGCTTCCTCGACTGGCAGACAGTATGTCTGGCTCCGTGGTCGGATGACGTCGCCTATTTCGTCACCGGAATTCTCGGCGTAGAAGACCGGCGACGCCATGAAATCGATTTGCTGAAGCACTATCTGGATGCAATGAGCGCATTCACCGATGACGCTCCCCAGTTCGACGTCGCGTGGCTCTCCTACCGGCAGCACCACTTACACGGCCTCATGTTTGCGTTGTGCCCGCCGCAGATGCAGTCGGCGGACGTGTGCGCACAAATGGGCCAGCGCTATGCGGCCGCCGCACTCGATCACCAGACGCTTGATGCCCTGCATATTTGACCCTGCGAGGGCACCTGTACACAGGCGTCCGAGCAGTTCGCTGCGATTGTTGATTACCCCGACGAAGTGGAGGCGATAGGTGATGAAGGTGCGCCTTGAACGCAGTAAGTGCGCCGGACATGCGCAGTGCTACGCGGTCGAGCCCGACTTGTTCCCGATCGACGATGACGGTTACTCAACGCTGCAGGAGCACACTCTCGCCCCCGGCGACGAGGAGGCCACCCGTACGGGTGTGGCGGCGTGCCCGGAGCTTGCACTGATCCTCGAGGAGGACTAGCGCCGTCGCGGATGCCGCCGGCAGCGCGTGCGGGCCGCTCGCGCTCACCCGGTGCCATGAGTCCATCACACCTCCGCACGACACCGACTAACCTTGCTATCGTAGATTACGGCCCACTGGCCGTGGGCGCGCAGCGGGATGTGGCATTGCGGATCCGGTCTCGCCTGAGGTGCGCGACCCGCAGATACCCGCACCCCAGACCAGGGTGAACCCCGAGCCGACATAACCTTTGAAGCAGCCGCGCGGGACCACTCACGACGAGCCGGCCGGCTCGCTGCACACCAGCTGACATTTCTTGATTGACGTCTCATACCTAATGTCGTAAGTTTATGGCGAAGCCGGGTAGTCCAGTTCACAACGATTGCTCGCGTGGCTGCACGATCACATCAGCGGCCGAAATGGAAGGGTTTTCGGGACCGGGCGCAGGCCAACAAAGGAGGATGATGAGACTCGAAGGCAAGGTTGCCCTGATCACCGGAGCGGGTTCGGGCCTTGGCCGGCACGCGGCGCAACTATTCACCGCAGAGGGCGCCAAAGTCGCGATCGTCGACATCGACGCGGATCGGGCCGAGCAGACGTTGAAGCTGGTCGATCAGCAGGGCGGTGACGCCATCGCGATCACCGCCGACGTCGCCGTCAAAGATCAGATCACCGCTGCCGTCAACGCGACCGTCGACCATTACGGCAAGCTCGACATCGCGTGGGCCAACGCGGGAATTGTGTCGCGCGGTGGTGCAGCGGCTCTCGGTACCGAGCAGGCCGTCGAGTTCGAGGACATGACGGAGTCCGATTGGCAGCACGTGTTGGGTGTCAACCTGAGCGGTGTTGTCTACACCGCTCAGGCCGCGATTCCCCACCTGAAGGCCAACGGTGGCGGCACCATTCTGGCCACGTCCTCGGCGGCGTCGTTGGTTGCCTACCCGAAGATCGCCATGTACTGCGCGACCAAGGCCGGTGTCAACGGGCTGGTACGCGGCTTGAGCCTGGACCTGGGCCGCTACGGCATCCGGGTCAATGCCATCGCGCCGACCCACGGCATGTCGCCCAACTTCTTGATGCCCGCGGGTGCACCGGTGGTCGGCCAATCCTACGAAGAGGTTGCGGGCCCGTGGAATCCCACCGTCTCGCCGATACCGCTCAAGGTGGCCCGCCCCCCGTCGCTGCTCGACAACGCCAAAGTGGCGTTGTTCTTGGTTTCCGACGATTCGGCTTATATCTCCGGGGCCACCCTCGGCGCCACTGACGGGGGCACCCTCGCGCGCGTCGGAATGTGGTTCCCCGAAGACCTCAACCCCGAGGCCGTTCCCAACGCGAATTGAGCTGGCACCGAAGCTGACTGCGAACGAATGGAGCTAGAGAGATGACCACAGCAATGGATCGGGTACCGCCAAACCTCGTCACGGACTTCGACGTCTATGAGCCGAGCCTGGCCACCCCGGTGGACGTGTTTCAGCAGCGGGTAGCCGAGCTGGCCGCCAAGGGCCCGGTGGTGTATTCGCCGGCTTACGGTGGACACTGGGTTGTGACCCGGTACAAGGAAATCCAGCAGATTCTGACCGACCCCAGTACGTTCTCCAGCTACCCGAACAACCTGGTCACCCCTGCCGATTTCGGCAAGTTCATTCCGCTCGAACTCGACCCGCCGGAGCACACTGCTTACCGCCACGTGTTGCAGCCACTGTTCAGTCCGCAGCGAATGAAGAAGCTCTCCGACGACATTCGCACGGTAGTCAACGGGTTGATCGATGAGTTCGCACCAAAAGGCCAGGCCGAATTCATCTCCGAATTCGCCCACGAACTACCCGCCAGGGTCTTTTTGGCTTTGATGGACTGGCCGTTGGAAGACGCCGCGCTGTTCGCGGAGGCCACCGATGTGGTGCTGTTCGGCAAGCCGGGCGGTACCCCGGAGGAGTCCGACCAGGCCAGGATCGCGGCCGGTTTGACCGTGGCCGGCTACTTCCAGAAAGTGATCGAGGATCGGCGGAGCAATCCACGGGACGATGCGACGTCCACATTGATCAACACCGAGGTCGCACTGCCCGACGGCACCCGGTTGCTCGAAGACCAAGAACTCATCTTGATGTTCTACCTGCTGTTGATGGGTGGCCTGCACACCGTACAGGGATCGCTGGCATGGGCAATCCTGCATCTGGTCGACAACCCCGCCCAGCGCGAGAGCATCATCACCGACCCGGCCGTGATTCCCAGGGCCGTGGAGGAGATTCTTCGCATCGAAGCGGCCGTCGCCGCCGGCCGCCGCGCGACGCGCGACGTCGAACTCGGTGGGGTCAGCATCGCCGAGGGTGACCAGCTGTTGTTGATGTTGTGTTCGGCGAACCGCGACCCGGATACGTTTCCCCATCCCAACGACTTCGACATCAACCGCTCCCCCAACCGGCACTTGTCATTCGGCGCCGGGGTGCACCGCTGCCTGGGTTCACATCTCGGCCGCGTCGAGTTGACCATCGCGCTTGAGGAACTGCACCGTCGGATCCCCGACTACCGGCTGGTGGATTCGGATCCTCCCGTCTTCCACTCGACCCAGGTGCGGGGCTGCCTTCGCATGCCAATCACCTTCACGCCAGAGAAGTGACCCCATGACCACATCGCTTCCCCGCCAGGACCGAATTCGTCGAGCACTTGAGCTGTTGCGTAATGAGACGACCGACAAGTTCGACGACGTTCTCGGCTTTTCTGCGCGCGAGTTCACCGATCCGGTACTCGCTCAGCAGGAGCGCGATCTCATTTTCGGCCGTGTCCCGTCAATCGTGGCCCACGGCTCCGAGATCGCTCGCCCGTATGACTTCATGACCGTGCAAATGCCACGCAACAACCTCATCGTCGTGCGCCAAAAGGACAACAGCGTCAAGGCTTTCGTGAATTTATGCCGTCATCGCGGCGCCCTGCTGGAGGACAGCGAGAAGGGCCGCTGCCGGTTTTTCTCCTGCCAATACCATCGGTGGTCCTACGATCCCAACGGATCGCTGCGAATGGTTACCCGCGATGCCACTTTCGGCGAGATCGACCGTAAAAAGCAGGGTCTTGTGGAAGTGCCGTGCGAGGAAAGGCACGGCTTCATCTGGGTGGTCGACAACGCTCACGCCTCGATCGATGTCGCTGCGTGGCTGGGCCCGGATATGGATTCCATCCTGGCCGGCTATCACCTCAATGAGCTCCAGTGCTTCCGGTCGGCGGGATTCGACGAACCGACCAACTGGAAGATCATGCAGGATGCGTTCCTCGACGGCTACCACATCCAGTACGCCCACCCCAACACCGCCGGCAAGATCATCCACACCAATGTCATGGCATTCGAGGATTTCGGTCGGCATTGCCGGTTCATCGCACCGCGCAAGTCGATCGACCGCTGGCTGGAGGAAGACCCGGGCGACCGCCAATTGGATCGCTATGTGACCGAGACACACTTCTTGCTGCCTAACAGCACGTTGTTGCGCCAACCGGATCACTTCCAGCTGTTGACCTTCCGGCCCCATCCGAGCGATCCGACCAAGTCCCGGATGGAGCAACGGCTGATGGTCCCCGCGCAGAAAGACTCGGGTCTGGAAGAGGATCACTGGAACAGCTTGTGGGAGAAGAACTGGGACATTCTCCTGGCCGTGTTGCACAACGAGGATTTCCCGTTGCTGCGCAATTCGCAGCGCGGGATGGCCAGTGCCGATGCCGGCGATATGCTGCTGGGCCGCAACGAGACCGCCAACCAAGTGTTCCGCCGCGAGACCTCAAAGCTGCTCGCCCAAGGCAACACCACAGCGTGATTACTCGATGATCAAATACGAGTGGCGGACTAGTCTCAGTCCCGACGAATCGGCCGAACTGTCCGACCTGCTCGGGCGGGCCGCAGAGTACGATACCGAGGCCGAATACAACAGAATCGACTTCGTCGAGGTCGATCGTGCGATGGCTGAATCCGATTCGTCAGTGCGCCATCTGGTGATCTGGATGCTGTCCCACGCCACCGCGATGGGTGAGCCCGACCAACCCGATCGCATCGCCGGGTTGATCCGCCTGGAGTGCTCGCCAGACGGGTCCGCGAACGCCAGCGCCGTGATCGACCCGCAGCTACGTTCGATTGGCATCATGACACTGCTGGTAGAACGGGTCGGCTTGGACACGGAACGTCCCGGCGGCTGGCTGGACACCGGTGCCCACACGGTGACCGCCTGGGCACGAGGTAACCATCCCGCGGCCGGCCGGCTTTCCAACCGGTTTTTGATCCCGCGCACCCGGCGGGTCTGGAAACTCGTCCGATCGGCTGACGCCGTCGAGGACGCCACCGCTGCACCGGTTCTGGAACCTGTCGATGATGCGGCGCTGGCTGACCTGGGCTGGGTATCGGCGCTCCCCGGGAGCGACCACACCTGCGCGCTGCGTGAGGCCGGGCGCATTGTCGGGGTGACCGCACTGGATCTGCGCGCGGTGCCATCTGAGGAGTTCGGTCACTGCGCCACCATCGTTTGGGCTTTCGCCACACCGGCCGCCGATGCGCTGCAGCGCCGGCGCCTACTCGACGGTGCGGCAGCCGTTGTCCACGAGGCCGGGATGACCGGCGTGATCATCCACGTCGACTCCGATGACACCGGCATGGTCAATGCCTGCCGACTGGTCGGCTTTCAACACGACCGCACCGACGTCCGCTATCAAATCGGTGGGCAATCATGACCGACACGATCCCGGCCGACCTGGCCAGCACCGTCGTCGCCCATGGCAAAGCGGTTGCCGCGGGCGACAATGACACGGTACTGGCCGATTTCCTGCCTGACCGCATTGGTCAGTTGATCGCGTCCGCCGACGTCCCCGCCCGGCTCAAGGGTGCCGAAGTACGCACTATCACCGAAGCCGGGCCAGGACAGTACGACGCCATCATCCGCTACACCAAACTCGACGACCAGTGGTTTGAACTACGCAGCCGCTGGGTGTGTTTCACCGACGGCACCTGGCGGGTGTCGAGCGTGCGCAACACCCCCGACACACCGCCGTGGATGGGCCTCACCGGCCCGTCTGACGACGGGCTCGACACAGCGCACTGGGAAGGGCTGCGCGCCGGAAAGCTGCTGTTGCAACGCTGCCGCCAGTGTGCGACCTGGATCTGGTCGCCGCGGCCAATCTGTCCGGCTTGCCATTCCTTCGACACGGGTTTCGAGGCCGTCGACCCGGTGGGCATCATCTATTCGTGGACGCGAACCTGGCAGCCGTTCAGCCGAGAGGCCACCGGCCACCTGCCCTACACCGTGGTGCTGGTCGAACTACCCGCGGCCGACGCCCGCCGGGTCCTGGGCGTGCTCGCCCACGCGGACGGGCTGACCCCACGCATAGGTGCGGCGGTGCAAGGGATCATCGAGCAGCCTCCCGACGACCGGTACTGGCCCCTGGTGCGCTGGCACCTCGACCCTGATTCCGACTTGGAGGCGCGGTGAGTGGATTTCGCGCTTCGACCGCGGTGGTGGGAGTCGGCGCCACCGACTATTACAAACGCGGCACCAGCCCGCTGTCGTCGGCACAGCTGGTGCTGCAGGCGATTCTGCGGGCTTGCGACGATGCGGGCACCGACCCGCGCGCCATCGACGGGTTCGTTTCCTACGCCGGGGATTCCAGCGAAGGCCTGGCCATCGGCGCGGCGCTGGATGTGCACGAGGTGCGCTGGTCGACGCAGGTGTGGGGCGGCGGAGGTGGCGCGGTGGCGGCGGCGGTCAACTGCGCTGCCGCCGCGGTACACAGCGGTCAGGCTAGCTGCGTGGCGGTCTACCGGGGCCTATCGGAGGCTACCGATGGGCGCGGCGCATACAACAAGGGGCACATGGGCCACCTCTATGGCGCTCACGGCATGCTGGCTCCCGCCCAGGTGTGTGCGATGCGCACGCAACGGATGCTCGAGGTCGACGGCGTGCCGCCCTCGACGCTGGAGGCAGTGGCGCTGGCCGGTTACCACCACGCCCAAAACAATCCGCGCGCAGTCGCCTGCGGTCAACCGCTCGACCACGACCGCTACCAGGGCGCCCGGCTGATTTCCGAACCGCTACGACTTTTTGACTGCTCACGTGAAAATGACGGCGCCACAGCAATTTTAGTCGTCAGCGGCGCACGCGTCGGCGACTACCGCGGGGTGCCGGCGTACATCCTGTCCGGCGTGCAGGGCGCCGCCGCGGGCTGGACCGAGTCAGTCGAAAACGAAAACAACTACACCAGCGCGGGATTTCATCCCGCACTGGTGAAGCGACTGTGGGACGGTGCTGAACTCACCGCCGCCGACGTCGACGTGGCGCAGGTGTATGAGAACTTCACCGGGCCCGCGGTGGCGTCGATGATCGATCACGGACTGTGCCCACCTGGGCCGGCCGCCGGTGAGGTTCTCACCGTCGATAACTTGACCGTCGAGCGCGGTCGCCTGCCCATCAACACCGCGGGCGGAAACATCGCCGAAGGATTCGTGCACGGCATCGGCCTGGTCGCCGAGGCAGTCCGTCAGATCCGCGGCGGCTCGCCCAATCCTGTTACTGGTGCCGATGTCTCATTGCTGATCGGCGGTCCGATGGCCCCGCTGGTCAGCTCGACCGTGTTCGGGTCGGCAGCCACAATCTGACCCACCGGAGAATCGAGGAAGAATATGGCCGCGACCGTCGGATCCGCACTGCACTGGTGGGCACGAACCAAGGGCGGCGAGCCCGCGATCCTCCTCGGATCCGACCAGCTCAGCTATCGGCAACTGCACGACTGGTCCGGGCGGTTGGCCCGGCGGCTGGCCGATGATGGCGTAAAGCCCGGTGACCGCGTCGGCCTGCTGGCGCCCAACGCACTTCAGTGGCCGGTGGCGGCGCTGGCGATCATGAAGGCCGGGGCGGTGCTGGTGCCCTTCAATGCCCGCCTGAAGCCCGGCGAGGTCCGCAAGATCGCCGACGACGCCGGGCTAAGCATGTTGATCGCCGCGCCCTCCCATACCGCGATCGCACACGAGGCACGCCAAGCCGGCCGCGAATTCGCGGTGCTGTCTTTTGACAGCGTCGACGCGGAGCGGACCGGTGATCCCGACGATTTCCGCGTCGACCGTGCCGGCGAGGAGCCGATCGCGGTGATCTTCACCAGCGGGTCCACCGGCCTGTCCAAAGGTGTCGTCCTGACCAGCAACACCTTGCTGGCCATCGTGCTGGAGAACACCCTGACCGAGGAGGGTTTCCGGCCGGGCACGGTAACGTTGCTGGTGTTGCCGCTGGCATTCACCCCGGGCCTGGTGTACGGACTGCTGATCACCACGGTGCTGGGCGGAACCCTGGTCGTCGAGCCGGAACTCAATCCGTCCCGCGCGGTCAACCTGATCCAACAGCACTCGGTGCGCGCGATCTTCGGAGTCCCGCTGATCTTCGAGTCTCTCTCTCGCGCGGATGAATTCGAAGATGCCGACCTGAGCTCGCTGCAGACCGCGATCGTCGGCGGCGCCGCCGTGCCGACCGACCTCCTGAAGCGCTGGGCCGACAAAGGGGTGTTGCTGCGCCAGATCTACGGAATGACCGAGGCCGGAGGCGTCGCCACCGCCACGCAGAAGGCCGACGCGCTGGCCCACCCCGACTCGTGCGGCATCGGCTCGATCTTCACCGAAGTGGCGGTGATGGCCGACGATGGCTCGCCGGCCCCACCGGGTCAGCACGGCGAGATCGTGGTGCGCGGCCCCGGGGTCACCCCGGGGTATTGGGACGATCCGGAGTCCACCGCCACCGCGATTCGTGACGGCTGGCTACACAGCGGGGATGTCGGAACACGCGACGCACAGGGGCGCATCACCTTTCTCGACCGCATCAAAGACCTGATCATTTCCGGCGGAATCAACATCTCACCGGTGGAGTTGGAGGCGGCCATCGCAAGCCTTGACGGCGTGGCCGAGGTCGCGGTCATCGCCGCGGCCGACCCGCGCTTCGGCGAGACTCCCGCAGCGATCATCACGGTAGCGCCCGAAGCCCAGGGCCTCGACGAGGCCGCCGTAATCGCGCACTGCGAACAACTGCTGGCCGACTACAAGGTGCCGCGCTACGTGGTGCTGCGGTCGGAGCCACTGCCCCGGCAGCCCAGCGGCAAGATCGCCAAACGGGCCGTCCGAGAGGAATACCATGACATCGGCCAACGATTTACCCGCGCGAGGTGAGGCCGGGCCCAACGCGGGCGCGCTGTCACCGCCGGCAGCATCGCGCAGCCACGCCCCGCAGGGCAGGATCGGGCGGCACACCAATAGCAGCGTTCTCAGCGGCGACGCCACTGAGGCACGTCGGCAGATCTTGGCCGCTGCCGAGATCGTGATTGCGCGCTACGGCGTCTCGAAGACCACGATGGACGACATCGGCAAGCAAGCCGGCGTCTCCCGGCCCACCGTGTACCGCTATTTCGGCGACCGCGATAACCTGTTGGGCGCGTTGATCGAGCGGCGCGCGCGGATGCTGTTCGACCGAGCCCGCGACTACATCTTCGGGTTCGAGTCGTTCCCTGAACAACTCGTCGAAGGGCTGTTGTATCTTATCGACCACGGCCGCAGGGACCCGATCGTGCGGACTCTGGTTGGCCCCGAATACCTCGATGTGACAAGCTCAATCGTCAACGGATCCGCACTCGCCGCCGAATTGACGGCCGAGATGTGGGCGCCAGTGCTCCGCCGGGCAGCCCAACGCGGCGAAATCCGTTCGGACTTGGACGTAATGGCGGTCGGCGAGTGGCTGGCGGTGGTGCAATTTATTTTGCTGGGGAACCGCGATGTTGCCAGCGCCGACGATCCAAGCACCCGACTACTACTGAAAACGTTTGTGCTGCCTGCGTTTATGCCTGCCGCCTGAGCGGCACTTCAGGCGGCGTGAACCGTGCTGGCCGCGTCCACCGACGTCAATGACCCGAGGTGCCACCGTCGACGGCGATGGTGGAGCCGGTGATATAGCTGGACCCGCACCGGTAACGACTGCGACGCGACCCGTGCTGCGGAACAGATCAAGCACGCTATCGCTCGTCGACACCGCCGATTCCACCTTTCAATTTTCCAACTGCGCGTCCGGCGTTCAGAAGACGCTGTAGGCGCCGTCGACGACCACTTCATTGCCGGTGTGGAAGGTCAGACCAGGGTGCGCCAGAAACGCTGCGACGGCGTAGTAGTCATCCGCAGTTGCCCAGCGGCGCAGTGGAGTTCGTGCAGTTGTGGCTTGCAAGAACTTCGCGTTGGCATGCGACTTCTCGGTCATCGCTGTGACGGTCCACCCCGGTATCAGGATGTTGACCCGGACGCCGTGGCGGGCCAACTCCACGGCCAAGGTTCGGCCCAGGCCGACCAGACCACTTTTGGTCGTGGCGTACGACGCCTGCCGGGCGGCTCCGTAACGCGACACCGTCGACGACACCACGACGATCGACCCGGCACCGTTGTCGACCATGTGCCGTGCGGCCGCGCGCGTAGTCAGGAAGCTGCCGTCCAAATTGGTTCGCAAGACGCGCTGCCAGTCGGCCAAGGTAGTGTCCACATACGGAGTGGTGTCGGCAATACCGGCGTTGGCGAACAGGCTGTCGACACGGCCGTAGCGCTGTAGGGTGGCGTCCATCGCCCGCTCGACATCGTCTTCGGCGGCGACATCGCAGACCACCGACCAGGCTTGAACGCCGTCGGCGCGCAACGAAGCCACCATCGCTTGGTTGCGCTCGTCGTTTCGGGCCCAGATCGCCACCGCGGCCCCGGCAAGCCCCACACCCCGAGCGAGCGCGGCGCCGATGCCGTTATTGCCCCCGGTGACGACAACTGTCATACCGCTCAAGTCGTGGGTGCCCGAAGGCGGATGCGCGGAGTTATGGGCGCCAGTCCCGTCAGCGTTCGTCACGAAGTGAGCTTATGCAACTCTCGGCGGAATATGTGGTTCACCAATTCATTGCGCCCCAACAGCATGGGCCCCGCGTTCGCGCTTTCCATGGCTCCCTGCGATCCCCGCAGCAGCGGAAAGTCTTCGTCGTAGAGCACCGCTTGCAGGATGGCCCAATTCTTGTCCCAAAGCCGTTGCCAATCCGCCTTATCCATCCCGGCGTCCTCGACGGTAGGCACCAGCGTCCGCATCTCCATGTGGCACCGGCCGGCCACGCTGGGATGGGGCCGAAACGTCAACAACTCGAAGTGGGTGGTCTGGCGAAGCAACGTGCTGTTGGGCAATAGGAAATGCCCGTCGATGACGTGTTTCGCCAGGAGGTCGACCGACGGGTCGTCGTCCAGCACACGGTCGATCGACTTGCGGGGGGTGGTCATGCGGGCATGGCGGCCGTAGTCTTCGACGGTCTGCACATTGGTGTATACGTGCTTGCCGGCGGAATTGGGATGCGCGTATTGGATGTGGTAGTTGTCAATGAACGCGTCCTGCATGATCTTCCAGTTAACCGGCTCGTCGTAACCCGCGCTGCGGAAGGTGATGAGCCGATCGATCCGGTAGCCGGCCAGCATCTCGTCGACGGCTTCGCCCAGCCATTCGGCCACATCGATGGACGCGGTGGCCTCGTCGACCATCCATACCAGCCCGTGGCGCTCCTGGGTGGGCAGCTGGATGAGGCCGTGCTGGGCGCGGTCCACGTCGCCGAAGGTATTCCCGCGCGTCACCGTACGCAGGGAGCCGTCGGGATCATAAGACCAGCGATGGTATCCGCAGGAGAACAGTCGACAGCTACCGCGCTCCCGCTCCTCAAGCAGCGCACCGCGGTGCCGGCAGTGGTTGACGAACGACTTCACGCTGCCGTCCCGCTGGCGCACCACGAGGACTTTGTTGCGCGGCATCTGCACGGTGAGGAAGTCACCCGGACGCGCTATCTCGGAGCCGTGGCACACAATCGACGGCACCCTGCCGAACACCAATTCGCGTTCACGCGCCGCGATCGCCGGATCGGTGAACTCGCCGGGCTGCACGGCGACCACCTGCTCGTATTCGTCCGTGGTGCCATTTTTCAAGTGATTGAGCATCTTCCATATGCGTCCCTGCGACGCCGTCAAAGACTGTGTCACCGCCGCGTCCTCCTTGCGATCCGCCATGTCAACGCGCTATCTCAATACCTACTACCACTAGGTTTACACCATTCGCTCCGACAAACAAAGACCACCCCAACGGCGGTACTCCCCGCCGGTTGAGGCGATGCCGCGGACCCGCAGTGAGGAGTCCGCGGTGACGCTTGACACAGTTTACCTATACTCATAAGTTATGGGCATTGACCGCTCCCTCGGCGGCAATCGGTCGGCGGCGCGCACAAAGGCGCGGACGCTTTACGCGGGCCAT
Source organism: Mycobacterium sp. (assembly GCF_035570115.1). Taxonomy (GTDB): domain Bacteria; phylum Actinomycetota; class Actinomycetes; order Mycobacteriales; family Mycobacteriaceae; genus Mycobacterium. The sequence goes on along the minus strand of NZ_DATMLH010000088.1, from coordinate 10,123 downwards.
TAGGGCAGCCCCCTGGTCAGCGCAACAAAGGCTACGGCAGGAGCGAGCTTGGTCATGGCCACCACCACCAACGCAGTCCCCGCAGATCTCGTCGTCGACTTCGACGTTTACGATCCCACACTGGCCGCGCCGGAAGACGTGTTCCAGCAGCACGTTCTGGAGTTGGCCGCCGTCGGCCCGGTGGTCTACTCCCCGTACTACGGCGGGCATTGGATCGTAACCCGGTACAACGAGATTGCCGAGGTGCTGCGCGACCCCGCCCGCTTCTCCAGCTATCCGAACAACCTGGTGCCGCACGGCTTCGGCAAGTTCATCCCCCTCGAGTACGACCCACCTGTGCACACGGTGTTCCGGCACGCGCTGCAGCCACTTTTCAACCCGAACCGCATGAACGCGCTGGAATCCCAGATCCGCGCCATCGTGACCGAGTTGATCGACGGTTTCGCCGCGCGCGGGTCGGCGGAGTACATCGCCGAATTCGCCCATGAGGTGCCGGCGAGGGTGTTCCTGGCGTTGATGGGCTGGCCGCTGCAGGACGCGCCGATGTTCACCGAGGCCACCGACACCACGCTGCACGGCATACCGGGCGCCAGCGAGGAGGAGTCCATGGCCGCCCGGACCGAAGCGGCCGGCAGGATGATGAGCTACTTCGCCGCGGTGGTCGCCGACCGGCGCACCGGGTCAGCGGACGCATCCGACGTGACTGCATCGATCATCAACAGCGACATCGAGATCGACGGTGAGCTGCGACAATTCACCGACGACGAGCTGTGCAACATCTTCATGCTGCTACTCATCGCCGGCCTCCATACCACCCAGGGGTCGTTGGCCTGGGGCATCATGCATTTGGGGGCGAACCCGGAGCAGCGGGCGGCGCTGGTCGCAGACCCCAGTTTGATACCCGCGGCAGTGGAGGAAGTACTGCGGATGGAGGCCGCCGTCTCCGCGGGACGCAGCGTGGTGCACGACACCGAACTGGGCGGCGTGCGGCTGCGGGCCGGCGATCAGATGTTGGTGATCCTCGCCGCCGCCAACCGCGACGGACGAGAGTTCGACAACCCCGACAACATGGAAGTGACCCGCACACCGAACCGCCACCTGTCGTTCGGCACCGGACCGCATCGGTGCCTGGGCTCTCATCTGGCGCGCGTTGTGTTGCGCATTGCCTTCGAGGAGCTGCTACGTCGGTTACCCGATATCGAGCCTGATCCCGACCGATCGTCGATATCGAACACCGCGCAAGTCCGCGGAGTGCTGGAATTGCACACTCGCTTCACCCCTGAGGCACCGACAGCATAACCGGCCCATGCGATCCAATTTTGTTCCGGCAGAAGGAACTCCAGTCGGACAGCCAAGAAGGCGGTGAATCACCGGCCGTGCAGTACAACTTTCACGCCCACCGAATCACCGGCGGGATCTGTGCCGACGACCGCTATTGGGAAGCATTGGAGGAAGGCATCTTTGAGCTTCCTCGTTGCGCGGACTGCCGGCGATGGATATGGCCGGCACACTTCCGCTGTGGGCAATGCGGGTGCTGGCAGGTGTTGTGGGAACCCGTGGATCCGGTCGGCACCGTCTACGCCTGGACACGCTGCTGGTACACGTTCGATCGCACCGCCGAGCGCACGCCCGATGTGCCCTATGTCGTGGTGTTAGCTGAGATTCCGGCCGCCGAGGGCGCCCGGGTCGTCGGCGTGCTGCGCGGCCCCGAAAAGCAATTGGGCATCGGAGCGGCGGTTCGCGGACACATCGATGCGCCATCGGCAAAAACCAAGGGATACGCGGCGATTCGTTGGGAACTGACCGCAAAGTGAGACCCGCACTATGAGCAATGCAATCAACACGGTGCTCCGTGGAACCACAGCAGTCGTCGGAATCGGCCAGACACCGTTCTACAAGCGCGGGACCTCCGGACAGGCCGCCCTCAAGCTTGCGCTGCAAGCTATCGTGTCGGCTTGCGAAGACGCCGGGATCGATCCCGCGGATATCGACGGATTTGTGTCCTACGGTTCCGAACGTAACGATGGGCAACGCATGATGCCCGCGCTCAACACCAAAGAGCTCCGGTTCGGCGCGCTGGTATGGACCCACGGTGGTGGCATCCCGGGGGCTTTAGGGCTGGCCGCGACGGCAATCGTGACCGGCCAGGCGAACGTGGTCGCCGTATATCGGGCAATGTCAGAAACCGGCGGACAACGCTTGCGTGTTGCTGTCGCCCAGGACGATACGGCTGCCCAGCAACTTGTCAACGGTTTAGACGGACCCGCGCAGATGTGCGCTATGCGCTCGATGCGGCTCATCGAGGCCGAAGGGGTACCGGCGCGCACACTGCGGGACATGGCGCTGGCGTCGTACTATCACGCGCGGCGCAACCCGGCCGCGGTTGGACGCGGAATCGAGCTCGACGAATCGAAATACGGTTCATCACGGTGGATCTCAGAGCCCTATCGTCTATTCGACTGCTCGCGCGAAAACGACGCTGGGGTGGCATGCATCATGGTTTCCGCCCAGCAAGCCCCCCATCTGCGCCAGCCGCCGGCCTACCTGCTCGGCGCGCCGATGGGTGCGGCGCGCGGATGGGGAATGCTCGAAGAGAACCACAACCCGTACTGGTCGGCGGGTTTTCAGGGCGTCGCGAAAAGGCTGTGGTCCGAAACCGGATGCCACCCCGGCGATGTCGACGTTGCGCAGATCTACGAGAACATGACCGGCATGGGCGTCTCAGCGATCATCGAACACGGCTTTTGCACCCTGGAAAACGCCGCTGAGTTCATCACGTTCGACAACCTCATCGCGCCCAATGGCACACTGCCCATCAACACCTCAGGCGGCAACCTCGCCGAAGGCTTCATCCACGGGATGAGCCTGGTCAACGAAGCCGTCCGCCAGATCCGCGGCACGTCGCCCAATCAGGTTCCCGGAGCAGCGCTGTCGCTGATGACCGGCGGCCCCGGCGACCCGGTCGTGTCCACCGCCCTGTTCGGCAGCGCCGACACCCTCTGACTCCACCGGTTGCCGACAGAATCGACCGCATTGCCCCAATCCTCTAAACCTACTAGCATTAGGCCCTTGAGTATCAGCGACATCAGCCTGGATAGGGATGCGTTCTTCATAGCCGGCGCGTGGTTGCCCGCGTCTGCACCGACAGGCACCACTGAGGTGCTCGAAGCGGCCACCGGCAACGTGCTGGGCAGCGCGGCATTGGCGGGCACCGCCGACGTCGACGCCGCGGTGAGCGCCGCAGCAGAGGCGCTGCGCGGTCCGTGGGGGGCCACATCGGGGGCCCAGCGCGCTGAGGTGATGCGCGCGATGGCGACGTCGCTGCAGGCGCGCGCCAAGGACACCGCCGCTCTGGTCAGCCGCGAAAACGGTATGCCGCGCCGACTTTCCCTGGGCGCCAACGGCTTTTTCCCGTCCATCGCGCTGAACTACTACGCCGGACTGGCCGAACACATTGACGACGAAGACGTGCGGGCCGGCGCGCTTTCGCAGGTCAGCGTGCGCCGCGAACCCGTCGGGGTGATCGCGGCGGTGGTCCCGTGGAACTACCCCATGAGCCTGGCGGCGATGAAGATCGCCCCAGCGCTGGCCGCCGGCTGCAGCGTGGTGCTCAAACCGCCGCCGGAGACAGCACTGGACGCCTTCGCGTGGGCGGATGCCGCGATCGAGGCCGGCCTGCCCGCCGGAGTGCTCAACGTGATCCCCGGCGGCCGCGAGGCCGGTGCCGCGCTGGTCGCGCATCCCAGGGTCGACAAGGTCGCGTTCACCGGCTCGACCGCCGCCGGACGGGTGATCGGCGAAATCTGCGGGCGGCTGCTACGGCCGGTCACGCTGGAGCTTGGCGGCAAGTCCGCGGCGATCGTCACCGACGACGCCGAATTGGACGCCTTTGTCGCCGCGCTGCCCGACATCTGCCTGCCCAATAACGGCCAGACCTGCCATGCCAGTACCCGCATCCTGGCGCCGCGGTCACGCTACGCCGAGGTCGTCGATGCGGTCACCGACACAGTCCGCGGGCTGCACGTCGGCGATCCGCTGGACAAGGCCACCCAGATCGGGCCGTTGGTCAGCGCGGCCCAACGTGCCCGCGTGCTCGGCTACATCGACAGCGGCCGAGCCAGCGGCGCGCGGCTGACTACCGGAGGCGGCTCCCCGGCCGATCAGCCCCTGGGCTGGTTCGTCGAACCGACGGTCTTCGCCGACGTCGACAACGCCATGACGATTGCCCGTGAAGAGATCTTCGGGCCGGTGCTGAGCGTGCTGCCCTACGCCGACGACGACGAAGCCATCGCCATCGCCAATGACTCCGACTACGGTCTGGGCGGCACGGTGTGGACGGCCGATCCGCAACGCGGCGCTGAGCTGGCGGCGCGGATGCGCACCGGATCGGTGGGAATCAACCACTACGCCCTCGACGTGGTCGGGCCGTTTGGCGGTGTCAAGGCCAGCGGGCTGGGTCGTGAACTGGGGCCCGAGGGCCTGGCACCCTACGTTGCGTTGAAGTCGGTGTACCGGCCACCGATCGCGGACGCCGCCGTGTCCACACCGCAGCGGTGATCGTTGACACCTACTAATCTACTGAAATAAGGTTTTCTCCGGATGGCCGCATATGCGGGCCAGCCGGATGTTGATCAGAACCGCGTCTGGGTCACGCCGCACCGGCTGTGGCGTTGACCGCTTTTCGCGACGCTGTGGCCCAATCCGCAAGGGAGAGCGCACGCGATGACCGAACTGGTGACCGACGGCTTGAGTTACTGGGCGCGGCAGTCCCCGGAACGCGCGGCCATCGTGTTCGACGGCACCGACACCATCGATTACCAGACGTTGGACCGGTGGACCGATAATGCCGCCCGGCATCTGACCGCTGCCGCGCTTGCGCCCGGCGACCGGGTCGGCATCATCGGCGACAACAGCCTGGAGTGGGTCGTTTCGGCGATCGGAGCGCTGAAGCTCGGGGCCGTCGTTGTCCCGTTGAACAACCGCTTCACCCCCGAGGAGTTGCGGTATCTGATCGACGACTCGACCCCTTGCCTTGTCCTCGCCGACGACGCCCACCGCGACCGGATCACGATGGCTGTGCACGGAACTTCGGCTCAAGTGCGGCGTCTGGAAGACTTCGTCGCGTTGCGCCACGAACAGCATCCGCCACTTCCCCGCCGCGAGGATGCGCAACCGGACGACATCACCCAAATCGTCTACACCAGCGGAACGACGTCACACCCAAAAGGTGTCATCTTTACCCACCGCAGCACCTTCAACCTTGTCGCCGACCTGGCCATCACCGAGCCGGCGCTTCGGCCCGGCGCTCGAATCATCTACACGCTGTCGATGTCGGGCGCCCCCGGGTTGCTCTGGCACATCCTGCACCCGTTGATCAGGGGCATGACGATCTTCTACGAGCGCGGCTTCGATGCCGCCACCACGCTGCACCGACTCGCCACTGAACGGATCCAAATCCACTGTGGCGTTCCCGTTTTGTACGAACGCATGGCGGCCCATCCGGAATTCGAGTCGGCTGACCTGTCGGCGTTGGAGTTGGCGACGATCGCTGGTGCCTCGGCCCCCGTTTCGCTGATCAAGTCTTGGCTGGAAAAGGGCGTGATCGTCCAGCAGGCCTACGGAATGACGGAACTGGGCGGGATTTCCACCATCAACCCGAAGGATCAGGCCGTCGCGCGGCCCGAGTCGATCGGTCGCGGAACAGTTTTCACGCGGCTGCGCGTCGTGCGGCCCGACGGTAGCGACTGCGATCCCGATGAGCCCGGCGAGATCATCGTCTCCGGCCCGGGCATCACCCCGGGGTATTGGCGAAACGATCACGCCTACGCCGCCGCGATGCGCGATGGCTGGTTTCACAGCGGCGACATCGGGATCAAAGACGCCCACGGGATTCGCGTTGTCGACCGGCTCAAAGACATCATCATCACCGGCGGCTTCAATGTCGCCCCTTCGGAGATCGAGGCGGTGGTCGCCGAGATACCCGGCGTGATCGAGGCTTGCGTGGTGTCAGCGTTCGACGCCACATTCGGTGAGGCACCCGCGGCGATCATCTACACCGAAAAGCACGTGACACCAGAGGCAGTCACCGAACACTGTCGCGCGCATCTCGCCGGTTACAAGGTGCCGCGCCACGTCATCGTCGAGCCCACGCCATTACCTCGGATGGCCAGCGGCAAGATTGCGCGACGCCAAATCCGTGACGCTCACCCCGAGCTGATGCAACACACGCAAGCGGCCGGGTGAAGCATCTAGGAGACTGTCGACTCCTCGAGATCCGTTGCAGCCGAGCCGAAGTTGCCCCAATGCTGCGGGGGCGGCGCCGTCTCCGGCACACCCGGCGCCGCACCGCGCAGGAAACTGCGGATGGCCTCGGCGAACCCGCCCGTGGCGGATCGCTGATTGGCGGCCACCGCCGCGACCAACACCGGCTCGGTGGCTGGATCGGCGTTGCCGAATGGGCGGCCTCTCCCCTCGTCGCCGTGCATCGCCTCGGTGATACCGGCACCCAGGGTCAACTTGTCCAGGCCGTCTAGGATCAACACCACTTGTTCCAGCGGCACACCGATCTCGATCAGATACATTGCGGACTCGTTGTAATTGCGGATCAGCACATCGCGGGGCATGAACTGCAGTAACAGCGGCACAGCATTGTGGTGGCGCATTATCGATTCACGAAATGCCAAGCTCAGCGCGACAAGCCACTCAATCCAATTGGGCACCGACTTGGGGTCGGGCAAGCGTGTCTCGACCACGATTGCCCGCGCCACCGCCCTCAAGATCTCCGCTTTGTCCTCAAAGTGGTGATAGAGCGACGGCGCCTGCACATTGAGCTCCCGCGCGAGCCGGGGCAGGCTGAACGCGTCTAGGCCCTCCGTATCGATGATGCGCAGCGACGCTTCCACGACGGCGTCACGGCGGATTAGGGGCTTGGAGGGGCGGGGCATAGTCACAGTATCGACTATCGGCGGCTCGAAAGCAGCAATAGAGCCCGCATTAACCTAAAACCAACAGGTAAACCGCCCCACGAGTGCGTGAGATTGCCCCGGCTGCGTCGCTTAGGGTCGCCTAGCCGTCGGTTTGGCCCGGCCCGGAGTCCGCCAAGGCTTCAGCCAGGGCCTCCCGGGAATCTACTGCGAGCTTGCGGAAGATATTGCGCAGATGCCACGCAACGGTATTGCGTGAGACGAACGTCAACTCCGCGATACTCCGATTGTCGTGACCCGATGCGGCGAGCTGAGCGAGCCGCCGCTCGGTCGGGGTCAGCGATTCGGTGCCGACCCGGGCCGGGCGGCGTGGACGGGCGCCGGCTGCCACAAGCTCCTCGCGCGCGCGGTTTGCCAGTGCCGTCGCCCCGCCACGGTGCGCGACATCTAGGGCGTTGGTCAACGGCTCACGCGCAGCCACCCGCGATCCGGCGCGGCGCAAATGAACCCCGAGATCAGTGAGCGCCCGCGCGAGTTCAAGCCGGGCGCCGGTTTTCTCGAGGATCGCCACGGCCTCGCGGAGGGTAGCCAGCGCCTCCGAAGGCTCGTGCACGAGCGCGCACCGTCGAAGCGCGGCGCCCAGCGCGATGGGGGTTTCGAATCGCCGGGCGAGCTCGATCTCGGAGTCGATGAGCTGACGGGCTCGCTCGGTGTCGCCCGCGGCAGCGGCAACCATGCATGCCAGCGGCCGCCACGGCAGCACCGCCGGGTTGATCATGCCGTAGTCGCGCAGCGACTGGACTGCTGCATCCAGGTCTGCCTGTGCCGCCGCGATCTCCCGGCGGCACAGTCGAAGCCGCGCCCTCGCGACGTAGAACCAAGCGTTGATTCCCAACGCTTCCGGGGGTGCCAGCTCGTGCTCGCCACGGGTCAGCATGTCGGCGGCTTGATCCAATTCGCCGCGCTCGATCATGCAATGCACGAGCGTCGCCAGCGCGGTCGGAGCCAGGGCGTGCCAACCGCGGTTCATCCCCTCGACCGCGATTTGCGCGTCCACCATCGCATCGTTGACGCGGCCCGCCGCATAGCACACCAGTGCCCGCATCAACGCAGCCTCGGCGAACGCCAAGGACGCGCCGCGGCTGCGTGCGTCGGCCAGCACGGCATCGATATGTGTTTCCGCCGCCTCTAGCTCGCCACCGTAGAGCAGCGGCAACACAACAAGATTGACCACCGGCGATTCCGATGTCTGTTCGAGCAGAAGTCTGCCGTCGGCAATGGCCATGCCCGCCAGATTCGCCGCCCTGGACGCCGGGGGCTCCGTCAGCGACACGTGTAGTGCCCGTGCGGCCAGCATCGCCCTGTCACCGGCACCCTGTGGCGGCGCCACTTCGGCGGCGCCCAGCGGGTCGACTCGGCGGTGCATCGGCGCCAGATAGTATTCAGAACACATCGACGATGCCTGGAATCGCCGAAAGACCTGTAGGTCGCCGTCCTCGAATAGCTCGGCGCCCCAGCGGAACGCGGCGGCGGCCTCCCCGTACCTGCCGTAGCGGTAAAGCGTTTGCCCCAGCGAATACAACGCATCGGCCCGCACCGTCGGCTCGTCGATCAGCAGCAATGCCTGCTCGAAGCGCTGCAGCGACGTCGTCTGGCCCGCGGCCGCCTCGGTGAGACCGAGGTCAATCAGAAGACGCGGCGAAACCGAGTCGTTTGGGGCGGTGTCCAGTGCGCGGCGCAGATAACGAATCGCGGTCGCCGGAGATCCTTTTCGTGCGGCCGCACGGGCGGCCGCATGAAGAACCCCCGCCACCCAGGCCTCCTCGCTCGGCGTGGCCTCCAGCAGGTGGCGCGCGATGACCTCCGAGTCGGATCCGGTGGCCGCGAGCAGCTTTGCCGCGCGCGCGTGGGCTTCGGGTTTCTCCCCGGGCGCTAGAGAGGCGTAGGTCGCCGAGCGGATCATGGGATGAGCGAACGAGGCTGGGTCGGCGGTGTCGAAGACCCGCGCCGCAACGAGCTGCTCGGCGGCGGTGACCGCCTGGGCGGGTCGCAGCGCCGCCAAACGGGTGACGACCGCCAGCGACGCCCCGTCGCCCAACACGGCCGCAGCCTTCGCCAGTTCGCGGGGATCCGGTCCCAGACGCGCCAGTCGGCGGGCGATCTGGCGTCGCACCGAGTGCGGTGTTCGCAACGAACCCCTGCTGGCCGCGGTGATGTCTGACTCGTCGCGCAACTCCGCGATGACCTCGCTGACCAAGAAGGGATTCCCACCCGTCTCGTGGTGCACGGTGTCGATCAGGGCGTCATCGACCGGACACTCCAGGCCCGTTGCGAGCAGCTCCCCGACCGCCAGCCGACTGAGTTCGGGCGGGCGAATCGACGGTGCCGCACTGCTCTCCCAGAGTGCAGAGACCAGATCCGAGTGGGTCTCGGGGTCATCGGTGCGCACAGCGGTCAGCAGCGCGATCGGCAGATCCTCCAGCCGCTCGCCCAGATAGGCGAAAAACTTCAGTGAGCCGGGATCGGCCCACTGCGCGTCGTCGACGAGCATGGCGAACGGCCCGTGGCTGGAGAGGTTGACCATGAGCCAGTACAAGCCGTGAATGACGGTGAACTCGTCCGTTGTGACAGTGTGCTCCGCCGGCTGGACCCGACGACTCACCATCGTTTCGGCGAGCACCGCCGGGCCACTGAGCAATTCGGCGCGCTCGTCGGCGGTGGCACGCACTAACCGTGCTTCCACCAATTCGACGGCCATACCGAAGGCGAGCTCCCGAGTGAGTTCGCTGCCCCGCGCCCGCAGCACCGTGAAACCGGCCTCGGCCGCTAGTGTGGCGGCCTCGTCCAGGAGGTACGTCTTGCCGATACCGCTGGGTCCCTCGATCACGCAGGCCTGCCCGCGACCGCCCCGCGCGTGTCCAATAACGGAGCGCAACGCATCCAATTCGCGGTCGCGCTCGAGCGGGTGAACGGGTCTCGACTTTATTCGCGCAGTATCGCACTAACCGAAAACCCACCATAGGGCCGTGAAAAACCTCCTCGGGATTGGTGGCGACTGCGGCCCGTTGCGGGCGATACGTTGCCGCCATGGGTACGAGCACGCAATCGAAGACGTATGACGTGGTGGTCGTCGGCGGCGGCCACAACGGCCTCACCTGCGCGGCATTTCTGGCCAAGGCGGGCAAGCGGGTTTTGGTGCT